>NZ_DASUBE010000057.1:0-3992 GCF_035763405.1 Edaphobacter sp. | reverse complement strand
TGGAGCAATGGCGACGTAGGCGGAGGGCCGATTCTCTATGCCGCCGGTCTTGCGAATGCGACCGGCCTGGTTGACAATCCGAACTCCGGCCCCAATGCCGAAGGGCTCCCTGGAGAGGCTGGCTTATTCACATCCAGTCCTGTGCCTGAGCCCGGTTCGCTGGCGCTGCTGGGAACGGGGATGGTGGGTCTGCTTGCCGAGGTACGGCGCAGGCTTCGGTAGATGCCAGGCACACTGTTGCGGGGGATGAGAATCCTCCGCAACGGTGTTTCCCGGGCCTTCGGCCCAGGCTGGTCGATGTCGCGCCTTTGGCGCTGAGCGTGTTTGCCGTGTTCTCACACAGACGCTAAAGCGGCCCCCTCATTTGCTGGATTATTCGTGGGGCTGAAGAGGGTGCTGAAAAAGTGTCTCGCCGGGAAGAAAGCGTACCTCAGCGGCTAAAGCCGCGTTGATTTTGCAGCGTTAGCGACACGGCTGAAGCCGTGCCCTTAAGCAAAACTGACTTTTTCAGCACCCTCTGAAGCCCCACGCTTATCCCCGAAGGCAACCTGAAGACTTTTCAGCATCTTTTGAAGAGGCTGTGTGAGAACGGTATGCATTGACGCTGAAGGGCGGGAGATACGGGGGGCTCTGCACTACGGCGGCAAAAAGCTGTCGCCTTCGGTCGAGATGACGTGGAGTGGTGGCGTGCAAAAAGCGCCGCCCTCGGTCGAGATGACGTAGCGTGGTGGCGTGCAAAATGCATCGCCTCCGGTGGATGTGCTACACTGATTGTGCATTCGGAAGTATGGATGCGGGCGTCGCAGGCAAAGACCCTTTGGAACATGAGGGTCTGGCCAGAGACTGCGGGCCGCCCTACCCCACCGCTTATTTTCCCGCTTACCTGCGGAAACCGCGCTGGTTGCTCTGGCTGGATGGCCCGTCAATGGACAGGCCTCGCCGTGCAGCAGCAACGCTTCGATACCTCGATGGCAGTGCTGATGAATTGAACCCCATGGCGCGTGTGCGCGCCTCTGCATTCATTTGCCGATTTTTTCAACCTCCCCCAAAGGAAAGATTTTGACGACAGCAATTCTTGAACAGCCGGAGACGCTCCAGGCTGAGACCGTAACGAACAATCCCCCTTCCTCCGATGCAGCGAAATTTGGCTGCTTCAACGACTTCAACATCTCCTCTTCACTGAAGACCCGCCTTGCGGGCGCGGGCTTTGTGACGCCGACGCCGGTGCAGACGAAGGCGATTCCGCCGGCGCTGAGCGGTTCCGACATTCTGGCCACGGCCTCGACTGGAACCGGCAAGACGCTGAGCTTTCTGATACCCATCATCGAGCGGCTGGAGGCGACCTCTGCACCAAGCACGAAGGGCAAGCGCAACACGATTCGCGCGCTGATCCTGCTGCCGACTCGCGAGCTGGCGATGCAGGTGCTGGAAGCGTACTGGAAGCTGATGCCGGGCGCGAAGCACGATGCGGTGCTGGTGTGCGGCGGGCTTTCGGAAAACACACAGCTTGACCAGCTTGATCGCGGGCCGCGTCTGGTGGTTGCTACGCCGGGACGGCTGGAGGACTTTCTGCGTCGCCGCGAGATCTCGATCAACGCGGTCGAGATGTTTGTGCTGGACGAAGTGGACCGCATGTTGGACATGGGCTTTCTGCCTGCGATTCGCCGCATCGTGACAGCGATTCCCAAGCAGCGCCAGACGATGTGCTATTCGGCGACGCTGGATGCGAATATTCAGGAGATTGTGCGCGACTATGTGCGCAACCCTGTCCGCATCGAGATTGGGGCGACCTCAAAGCCTTCCGACCGCGTGGAGCTTCGCGTGTACAGCGTGATGCAAGACCAGAAGCTGGGCCTGCTGGACCAGATGCTGAATGAAGAGCAGGGGACGTTTCTGGTGTTCGCGCGGACGAAGCATGGCGCGGACCGCATCTGTCGCAAACTGGAGAAGCTGGGCCATGATGCGGACGTGATTCACGGCGACAGGTCGCAGTCGCAACGGACGGCGGCCCTGAAGGGCTTTGCCAACGGCAAGCATCGCGTGCTGGTGGCGACGGACGTGGCCGCGCGCGGCATCGACGTGCAGGACATCGCGCACGTGGTGAATTACGACCTGCCGAACGCGAGCGAAGACTTCGTACACCGCATTGGGCGAACCGGCCGGGCGGGAGCGAAGGGCGTGGCAACCACGTTTGTGATGCCGCAGGAACGGCACGACGCGCGCAAGCTCGAACGCGAGTTGAAGATAAAGTTCGACTGGCGCGAGGCCGATAAGAATCTGGAGAAGGAGCTGCGCAATCAGCCGCTGGACATCACTACTCCGGGGATGGATCTTTTGCAGCTTGAGACGCGCGCGTGGCGCAATGATCCCGCTGCCGCCTCCACATCGAATGGCAACAAGAACAGCAACGGACAGGGCAGGCGGAGAGGCTTCTCCGGCGGGCGCGGGCCGGGCAGCAACCGGGGACACTCCGGTGGCCAGAACAGCGGGGCTGGTGGACGTTCACGCGGTCGCTCGGGCACTGCACGCCGCGGCCAATAACGACTCACGCAAGACAGCTTCGCCCGGTGGGCCAACCAGCCGCCGGGCGAAGCTGTTTGCGCTTCGAGCCGTTAGCATAGAGGCATGGCCGAGAACATACCGAATCTGAGCGAGCTGTCGGAGATCGTGGAGAACGATAAGAGCTTCGTGTTGCGGATTGTGCAACCGGGGCTGGCAGGGCTGATGGACGGCTCCGTCTCGACGCTGGCGCCGATCTTTGCGACTGCGTTTGCAACGCATAGTTCCCGCACAACGTTTCTGATTGGAGCGGCCACGGCTGTCGGTGCGGGCATCTCGATGGCCTTCTCGGAAGGGCTTTCGGACGATGGCTCGCTGACTGGACGCGGCGATCCAGTCTTTCGCGGAATTGTCACCGGGCTGATGACCTTCATCGGCGGCTTTCTGCATACGCTGCCGTTTCTGATTGCGAACGTTCATCAGGCACTGACGCTGGCCTACACCGTGGTTGGGGTTGAGCTGGTTGTGATTGCTCTGATTCGTCACCGCTACTTTAAGACGAGCTTTGCGCTTTCGTGTTTGCAGGTGATCGTGGGCGGTGGGCTGGTGTTCGCAGCGGGCGTGTTGATTGGGCAGTCGTAGAATTTTTTACGATTGGGCGATCATGTCTGCGTAGCTGAATCCGTCGCGCAGGACGCGCTCTCCGGTTTGCACGGGAATCTCCGAAGAGAACATGGGGCCGGCCCAGCAGAAGGAGTGGAACTCGCCGTTTTCGCCGCAGGGATCGACGGTGGCGGGCAGTTCGTCGAGGAGTGCATGGTCCCACTCGCGGCCTGCAAATTCGGCAGGGAGCTTTCGCGGGTCGACGCAGGTGAGGCGCGCGCGCAGGCCGCCCGCCATCATTTCGCCGGCAAGGCGATCGGTGGGGATTCCCCAGACAGGGAAGATGGGTTCGAGGCCGGTGCCTGCGAGTTTGGCGATGCGGTAGGCGCGGATATCTTCGAGGAAGAGATCGCCGAACGCTACGCCGGTGAATCCTTCGCGCACGGCTCGCAGGCAGGCGGCGGACATGCGCGTTTCGTACTCTTCGTTCGAGCAGGGGAAGGGCAGGTCGATCTTCCAGAGCGGCAGTCCGGCGAGTTGGGCTTGACGATCGAGGAGTTCTTCGCGGAAGCCGTGGATGGCTACGCGGCGGAACTTTTCGTTCACGGTTGTTAATAGCGCGGCGACTTCGTACTCAGACGACTGACGCAGCAGATGGAGCGCCCAGGCGGAGTCTTTGCCTCCGCTCCAACTGAGGAGGATTTTTTTCATCGTTCTATCTAATCATGAGCGGGAGTGGAGAACGATCCGGGGCTAAAGAGGGTGCTGAAAAAGTGTCTCGCCGGGAAGAAAGCGTACCTCAGCGGCTAAAGCCGCGTTGATTTTGCAGCGTTAGCGGCACGGCTGAAGCCGTGCCCTTAAGCAAAACTGACTTTTTCAGCACCCTCTAA
>NZ_DASUBE010000056.1:0-8168 GCF_035763405.1 Edaphobacter sp. | reverse complement strand
GCCCCTTCAAAGCGAAGACTTAATCAGAAGCTCCCTAAGGGCAAATTCTGTATTTCACATCTTTCGGTCGGCTGCTCTGAGTCGTACGCGCAGCTTAGACGTGGCTTCCCTGTGGCAGAGCAGGCAGAGGGTGCGCAGGTTGTCGAGGTCGCACTGGCCACCGCCTTCGGCTACAGGGCGGATGTGGTCGGCGTCCCAGAGGCTGCGGCGGCTGGTGATGGACTTCATGCCATAGAGGCGCAGGCCGGCGGCGCGGGCGGCTCCTCGGGCACGCTTCAGGGCGTTCCAGGCGGCGACGGTGTCGATGCCGCAGGCGGCGCAAAGACCGCGGTCGCGGCTGAAGACCTGCTCGCGCAGATAGCCGGGATCGGTGCGCAGGCGCCACTGGTGGACGCAGTAATCGCTACAGAACGTGCGGCGGCGTTTGGCGAGGATTTCGAGATCGCACCAGCGGCATAGCGGCAGGCCGTTCGGGCCTCGGGCGAGTCTGCTGGGCGAGATGTGGCCTCCGGCCAGAGTACGTGGGATGGGCATGAATGCGGTTGTCAGTTCTCAGTTGTCAGTAGCTTCGATTTTGCACGGTTGCGAGGTCAGTCTATGCGGCCACCGCTTAGAATGGGAGAACAACAGCAAATGAGGGAGACAGAGAGTTATGTCGAGGACTGAATCGACGATGGTGTCGCTGGGCACGGTGGCACCGGCGTTTGAACTGCCGGATGTGGTGAGCGGTAAGGCAGTCGGGCGCGATGATGTTGCCGCCGGACAGTCGGGGCTGCTGGTGATGTTTCTCTGCGTCCACTGCCCGTATGTGAAGCATGTGGAGGCGGAACTGGCGCGGATTGGGAGCGACTATGCGGGAAAGATCGGCCTTGTGGCCATCTCGTCGAACGATACGGTCGAGTATCCGCAGGACGGCCCCGAAGAGATGAAGGCGCAGGCGGTGCGGCTTGGCTTCCGCTTCCCTTACCTGTTCGACGAGACACAGGAGGTGGCGCGGGCCTACGACGCCGCCTGCACGCCGGACTTCTTCCTCTTCGACCGCAACCTGAAGCTGGTCTATCGTGGGCAACTGGACGACAGTCGTCCGCGGCGGGGAGATTACGGCAACGACATTCCTGTGACCGGCAAAGACCTGCGCGCTGCGCTCGATGCTGTCATTGAGGGAAAGCTCCCGAACGCGAACCAACAGTTCAGCATTGGGTGCAATATCAAGTGGAAGACGGCTTGATCAGGCGCCTACCCAAACTGACTTCGCAATGCGATCGTTACAGATGAAAGAGAGGGACTTGTGCAGGATGTACTGGAGCAGTTGAAGGCAGGAGTGGTGCGGTTTGGCAAGGAAGTGTATCCGGAGCGAAAGACAACCTACCTTGACGCGGTGAGCAGACCACAGAGGCCGATGGCGCTGTTCGTCACTTGCGCGGACTCACGCATCGAACCGGAGACGATTACGCAGACCGGTCCGGGCGACCTGTTTGTACTGCGCAACATCGGCAACATGATTCCCGCCTATGGCGAGATGCTGGGCGGCGTGAGTGCAGTGGTCGAGTACGCCGTCACCTTACTCAAGGTGCCGCACATCATCATCTGCGGGCACTCGGACTGCGGCGCCATGGCCGCGCTGATGCAGCCGGATGCAGCCGCTGAGATGCCCGCTGTGAAGAACTGGATGACCAACGCTCTTGCGGCTATGAGCGTGGCCAAGTCGCTGGCGGAAAGCGGCGAGGAGCAGGCAGACTTTGCAAAGCGACTGACTGAGGAGAACGTCCTGCTTCAGATACAGCACCTGCGCACGCACCCTTCTGTGGCGGGAGCCATGGCGCGCAAAGAACTGACCATCTCCGGATGGGTGTATGACATTGGCAAAGGCGAAGTACGCATCTCCGAAGACGGAGACCGCGTGTTTCAGCCAGTGGTCGCCTGAGGGCGCGGAGGTATCTCTCTAAAAGATCCGCATGTGGATGGTGAGGTATTTCTTTGGATCGCTGCGAATGGTCCTGACCAGGTCGGTGCTTGAGGTGAGCAGGTTGTTCAGGTTCGTGTAGGCCGCCTCGTCCTTGGTCAACTTGCCCAGCGTTCCCTGGCCGGCGTTGATGCCGGCGACGATCTGGTTCACATTGGTGAGCGTATCGCTTAGCTCTTTACGAAACTTCGGGTCCTTTAACATCAGGCCCAGACCGCCCTTGCCTGCGTCGGCGTCAGCCATCAGCGAGTTGGCGTGGACCAGGGTTGAGTTCAGATTTTTATAGAGCGAGTCGTCTTTCAGCAACATTCCTGCTGTGCCCTTACCGGCATCGAGCGAGTCCGCGATGTTCTCCAGCTTGCCTGCGGCATCGTTCAGACGGTTGTACATCGTATCGTCGGTCATCAGCTTGCCCATGGTTCCGCGCCCGGTGTTCAGGTTCACTTCGAGCTTGTGCAGCTCATCGACCGTTGCATTGACCTTGTTGTACAGATCGGGATTGTTGATGAGCTGGCCGACGGAGCCTTTACCCGATTGCATGTTATCCACAATCGCGTTCATTTTGGCCAGAATGACGTTCAGGCTCTCGATGGTTCCCTGACTGGCCTTGACCACATCGGTCAGGGTAGGGGTTTCGGTCGTCTTCAGCTCGTCGCCGTCTGCGATGGGTGGTCCCACGGCAAATTGGCTGTTGATGTCCACTACGGTATCGCCCAGGACGCCGACGGTGGAGAGAGAGGCCTTGGAGTCTTTGCGCACCTCTCCGGCGTATTTGTCGTTCAGCCTCATCACGACTTTGACGGGAGTCAGCTTGCGCTCGGGGGCGCCGGAGACGGTGACGCTCTTGACCGTGCCGATGGTGACACCCTCCAGGTTGACCGCGCCTCCGGTCTTCAGCCCGGCCGCGTTCTCAAAGTAAGTGGTGACGGTCAGCTTGTGGGAGAAGATGCCCACGCCGGAGGCGCTCGTCATCAGGAAGAGTAACGTTACCAGCACGATGGTCGAAATAAGGACGATTACGCCCACCTTCAACTGCGACCATCTGACCTCTTGCTGACTCGGCATAGCTCTCCTTGAAAAGTCTCCTGTTGCCCGGCGCAACAACCCACCCTTTCACTCCGTCGAGCTATGCCTCTGGCCTGGAGCGTCCGTCACAGCCCGGTTCATCAACAAGAGGATACAACAACGCATGACCGTCCTATGCCTATGAAATGTAATCAGGTCCGATGGGCGCAAAGCAGAAAAGTCCTTTGCCTGCAAAAGATGCCCAAATCCAGCGTTTGGTTTCAGGAGACATCACACCGATTTCCACCATGACACCGATTTTTTTTACTTCGACCACGGATCAGCCTTCGGCAGCTACGAAAGCCATGGCCAATGTCCGGCTATGGGTCAGGCTTAGCTGAAGCCTTTTGACGCTCATTGCGGCAGCCCTCTCGGCGGCGCGGCCGGAGAGGTGCAGCGTGGGGCGCTCGCCGGCTGCGCGCCTCACCTCAATCTCCTTCCATCCCACGCCTCGGCTGATGCCCGTGCCGAGGGCCTTGGCTCCCGCCTCTTTTGCGGCGAATCGCGCGGCGAAGCTCTCCGCCGCGTGCTTTTTCTTCTGCTGGCAATAGGCGATCTCGCCGGGGGTGAAGATGCGCTCCAGAAATCGCTCGCCGAAGCGGTCGATGCTCGCCTGTACCCGCTCGATTTCGATCAAGTCCGTTCCCAGTCCCAGAACCATTCGGCCTCCACTTCTTTTTACCGCGTTCGTCCGGCACCGCGCAGAGGATGTCAACCTACAGGCTAGGGCGTCACATGACCCCCGTACCCCCGGACATGGGTGATGCAACCCGGTTACGGCTCCGATGAACAGCCTATCGCACACGATTCCAAATCATGGCAGGCCGTTACCAACATGCAATCCCTGGACATCCAGAGCTTCAGCTACGAAGAGCGCCAAGGGCTTCTCTCGACCCTGACCTCCGCCTTCGCGGACTGCGGTGGATGGGTGATCGACCGCAAGGCGCTTTCGCCCAGCACCATCGAGTTTCGCATCGAGATCCAGCTTCGTTCGATTCTGGATCTCTATGCCTCGATCGTGTCTTCGGGACTTGAACTGACCCGCTCCAGTCATTTGAGCCTGGCCGACCTGTGTACCTGCCGCAGAAATCTTGCTA
Organism: Edaphobacter sp.; assembly: GCF_035763405.1. Taxonomy (NCBI): domain Bacteria; kingdom Pseudomonadati; phylum Acidobacteriota; class Terriglobia; order Terriglobales; family Acidobacteriaceae; genus Edaphobacter; species Edaphobacter sp. The sequence goes on along the minus strand of NZ_DASUBE010000056.1, from coordinate 4,043 downwards.
TCGCCGCCGATCTTGGCCGAGTCGTCGGCATCCGGCTGGAGATCAGCTTTCTGGAAGACCTGACTCTGCACTCGTTGCTGATGACCGGCAGCTCGTCGGCCTGAGCAATCCACAACAACATCAAAGCCCGGACACGCTGGGTCCGGGCTTTGATCTGACGCGATGGTGATGGCGGCCTATGCCTGCGGTTCTTCTGTGGCAGCGGGCTTGGTAGTGGCTACCGTCCAGTTGGGGTCGCCTACCTTGAAGCGGGCGAAGCGCCGGACCGAGATGTTCTCGCCGAGCTTGCCGACCTTCGTTGCGATCAGCGCGGCGATGGTCTGGGTCTGCTCCTTGATGAACGGCTGGTCGAGCAGGCAGACCTCCTCGTAGAACTTCGACATTTTGCCTTCGAGCATCTTCTCGATGATGTTCGCGGGCTTTCCGGTGGCCGCAGCCTGGGCACGGTAGATGTCCTTCTCGCGGGCGAGGTCTTCCTCGGTGACGTCCTCGCGGCGGACGTAGCGCGGGTCGGTCGCCGCAATGTGCATGGCGATGTCCTTGAGCAGCTCCTGAAAGTCGGTGGTGCGGGCAACGAAGTCCGACTCGCAGTTCAGCTCAAGCAGGACACCGATTTTGCCACCGGCATGGATGTAGGTGCCCACCGCGCCCTCGTTCGTGGTGCGGGAGGCCTTCTTGGCGGCAGAGGCCATGCCTCGCTTGCGCAGGACAACGAAGGCCTCTTCCATGTCACCCTTGGTTTCCTGGAGCGCCTTGAGGCAGTCGCCCATGGGGGCGCCGGACTTTTCACGGAGTTCTTTGACGAGTTTGGCGTCGATCTTCACAGCGGTTTCAGTAGACATTCTTGAGTTTCCTTTGTGCTTTCTGCAAGGGCGCGGGCTCAAGCCCGCGCCCTATAAAGTTAAGAGGCTATTACGGCACGGCTAAAGCCGTGCCCTTAAGCACAACTTTAGCTTCGAGGTTTATGCGCCGGTGTCGGCGATTGCATTCTCCGGCTCGTCGGCGATCGCGGCAGCGGGGGCCTTGCGGATGTTGCCGCCGAGGACGGCTTCAAGGTCTACGTTGTCGTCTTCGTCCGCCGCAGCCTGAATGCCGTCGCTGTGCGACTCATAGCCATCCGATTCCCCGTCTTCGCCGATATGTTCGGCCGAAACCTGCGTGGGTTCGACGTCGGCGACTTCGGCAGCGAAGGCGTTCTCGGAGACCATCTGCGTGCCCTCGTAGGCCGAGTCCGCGATCTTGGTGGTGAACAGGCGGATGGCGCGCAGCGCGTCGTCGTTGCCGGGGATGACGTAATCGACCACGGTGGGATCGCAATTTGTGTCAACGACGGCGACGACCGGGATGCCCAGCTTGCGGGCCTCAGCGACGGCGATGGCTTCGTTGTTCGAATCGACGACGAAGATGGCGTCGGGCAGGCGCCTCATGCTCTTGATGCCGGACAGGTTGGTCGAGAGGTGCTTGCGCTCGCGCTCGAGCTTGATGACTTCCTTCTTGGTGAGCAGCTCGTAGCGGCCGTCCGTGGACATGTCATCGAGTTCCTGGAGGCGCTTAACGGACTTCTGGACTGTGACCCAGTTGGTCAGCAGGCCGCCGAGCCAGCGGGAGTTGATGTAGGGCATTCCCGCACGGGTGGCCTCTTCGGCGATGGCATCCTGCGCCTGGCGCTTGGTGCCAACAAAGAGGATGAGCTTGCCTTCGGCAGTGAGGTCGGTGACAAACTTCGACGCCTCTTTGAACATCTTGAGGGTCTTCTGGAGGTCGATGATGTAAATGCCGTTGCGCTCGCCGAAGATGTACTCCTTCATGCGAGGGTTCCAACGCTTGGTCTGATGCCCGAAGTGAACGCCTGCTTCGAGCAGCTCTTTCATTGTGATATTTGCCATAAGGCTCCTTGGTTAAGGCAGAACGGCCGGGCCGGCGCCTGGATTGATCCTCCACCTGACGAAACAGGCTCGGGAGATTTGACTCCTTGCCTCTGGCGAACTGCACCGGAGGGTGGTGCGAAGATCAGTTGTCAATTCTCAGTTGCCCGTTGAAACCGCAAACAGGCAACTGAGAACCCAAGCATTACCGCTTGGAGAACTGGAAGCGAGCGCGAGCGCCCTTCTGTCCGTACTTCTTGCGCTCCTTGCCGCGCGAGTCGCGGGTCACGAAGCCCTCGGACTTGAGGGCCTTGCGCAGTTCCGGGTTGAACTCCATGAGGGCGCGGGCGATGCCGAGCTTGACCGCATCGGCCTGTCCCATGACGCCGCCGCCACGAACGGTGGTGATAATGTCGAAGGTCTCGTCGATGCCGGAGACGCCGAGCGGCTGTTTGGCGGCTGCGCGCTGCTGCGCGGTGACGAAGTAAACGTCAAATTCTTTCTTGTTGACGGTGAATTTGCCGCTGCCCGGGCGCAGGAAAACACGCGCGATCGAGGACTTGCGGCGGCCGGTTCCGTAGTACTGGACGAGATCTGCCATGATGCTCCTTGAACTTGCTGAGGCCGGGGCTAAAGCCCCGTCGCCATCTTGCTTAATTCAGCGGGCCCAAGCCCGCTGTCAATCCCTGAAATAAAGACCCTAGCCAGCGATCTGCATTGGCTGAGGCTGCTGCGCCTGGTGCGGATGGCGGTCGCCCTTGTAAACCTTGAGCTTGGTGGCCATCTGACGGCCGAGCTTCGACTTGGGAAGCATTCCTTTGACAGCCTGCTCGATGATGGCCTCCGGACGGCGCGCGAGCAGCGAGACGAATGACTCTTCGCGGAGCCCGCCGGGGAATCCGGTGTAGCGGCGATAGAGCTTCTTGTCGGACTTGAGGCCGGTGAGGACAATCTTCTCCGCGTTGATGATGACGACGTGGTCGCCCATATCAAGGTAGGGCGTGTAGAGGGGGCTCAGCTTACCTGCAAGGACGGAAGCGGCCTGCGTTGCAAGGCGACCGAGCGTCTGGCCGCTGGCATCGATCACGAACCACTTGCGCTGGATGTCTTTACCGCTGGGAATCGTAGTGGGCATCTCTGGTTTACTCCTTGTTTCTGCCGTCTTCAGTGTTCGGCGTGGTGCATGAAGAAATGTGGTGCAAAATGGCACTGCAAGTACAAAACTGATTTCCGGGCACGGTGGTCAGCAAAACCTGACGCACGAACCTAGGTTCGCATGGCCCGGACTACGCACAATACCTATTGGATGGGTGCTTCAGAACAGCGTGAGTAAAAGCCGTCCAGGTGGATCCACCACGGATGTCCCGGATGCCTGACCGCCTATGCATAAACACACGGACGCCGAGGCGCGAGACTGCGCGAGACTTAAGGATAGCCGAGAGTCCGGGCCGCGTCAACGCAAGATTGCCTTCGGGTGCCGGATCCGCGGAAGTGAATCACTGCAAGAGCATGTCCTACCGGGAATTCAGGCCGGATCGCTTTCCGGTTCTAACAGGTCAATTCGGGCCATCCTGTCGCGGCTCGACCTGCGACAAAAGAGCATGGCAATCGACGAGCCGGGAGAACGCCTGCCCGGACGGAGTCGCGCAACCAGCAGTCCGGCCGCCCCAGTGACGATATAGATGATTGAGGCAGGCTCGGCGGCAAGGTTGGCAAACAAGTGCAAAGAACCCATGGCAATCCTCAGGCGACGAGGAGAGCCTACATCTGTCGAGCGCGCCTGAGAGCTCCACAAAAGTTGTAGCGCGTCGAACACTCCTCTCCCCAGACACCGGCTGAGGCGCAGGGCAATTATTCGTAAGAGAGCGCGTCGATGGGGTCTTTGCGGGCAGCCTTGAGCGCGGGATAAATCGCCCCGAGCATGGCGCCGGAGAAGGCAATCAGGACTGCCGTTCCCACCCATCCAGGGGTGACGGCGTAGGCCAGCGTGGGGAACTTGAAGTGAAAGATCAGGCGCATGAGATAGGTGATGCCCACCCCGAGGGCGATTCCTGCCAGGGCAAGCAGGCCAGTCTCGCGCAAGACCACCGCGACAATATAGCCGCGCGATGCGCCAAGCGATTTGAGGATGCCGATCTCGCGCGTGCGCTCCATGACCGCGGTGTACATGGACTGGAA
>NZ_DASUBE010000055.1:0-20808 GCF_035763405.1 Edaphobacter sp. | reverse complement strand
TGTCGGCACTGATGTGGCCTCACTCGGAGTATTCGAGTGTTACGGAGCAGCTCATTCCTGTTGCGAGTGCGAACTTCAATGCTCTGCTTGTTCGCGTAGAAAAGCGGATGAAGGACGGGCTTCAGTTCAATGTGAATTATGAGCACTCGCGGAATCTGGGAGCACAGTCGCAGCTCAACCAGGGCGGCGCGCTGTGGTACGGCGAGACGTCTTCGGACTTCCCGGACCATGTGGCCTTCACGGGCATTTACCTTCTGCCATTCGGTACGGGGCGGCCTTTCCTGAACACGAGCTCGAAACTGGTGAACGAGCTGGTCGGCGGATGGACGGTTTCGTCGATCTATTCCTTCCTCTCGGGCACTCCGTATGGCTGGGGGAACGTGATCTATAACGGCAACTGGCACGACATTAACAACCATCCTCACCAGTCCACGAATGTGTTCAATACGGCTGTGTTTGACAGGCGGACGCAGGTCTCCCCGACGGACAAGACGGCTGTACAGCCGAATTCCTACAACAATCGCACTTTCCCGCTGATGGCGTGGCGGGCGGACGTGACGAACAACTTTGACTTCTCTCTGCTCAAGAACTTCCAGGTGTACGAGCGCGCCCAGATACAGGCGAGATTCGATGCGTTCAATGCGTTCAACCGCACGCAATTCAGCGCACCGAACCTGAGCCCTACGTCCAGCGCGTTCGGAACAAGCAGTGGGCAGCAGAACAGCAGTCGTCAGCTACAGGGCGGTCTGCACATCATCTTCTAAGGCATTGCCTTAAGGTAGTTCGGTGCGCCCGAAGCGAAACGCAGATTTCCTGCGGGAATGACAACAAAATCTCCGGGGAAATGCTCGAAGAGAGCATTGTCGGAAAAGAAGAGGGAGATGCCTCAAGCGGCGTCTCCCTCGTTTTGTGCGAGCGCGGTGCTCAACTGAAGTGGAGAGTAAGAACTTCGCCCGCTTTGATGGGGAGCGAGATTTCTGCGGCCGCGTGAATGGACGAGACCTTTGCTCCATGTGCTGTCGTCACCGAGGCGATGGTCTGGCCTTTTGGAGCGGCGAAGTGGTGTGTGCCGCTCAGCGTGGCACGGAGCGTGGCTTGCGTGGCTTTGCCGTTGTGCCAGGTGAGGTCGACTTCGAGGCCGCCTCGAGTGCGGAGGCCGCGGAAGCTGCCTTCGGGCCACGCTTTTGGCAGTGCGGGGAGAAAGCGGACGATGTTGACGTTAGCATCGGAGCCGCTTGCGTGCGATTGGAGCAGCATCTCGATGATGGCAGTGGGGCCGCCGAGATTGCCGTCGATCTGGAAGGGCGAGTTTTCTTTTTCGCCGCAGACGTCGAAGAGATTGCCGCGCGTGGACTTGCGGAGGAGATGGAGGATGCTTTCGTAGGCGGCGTCGCCGTCTTCAAGGCGGGCCATGCAGTTGATGATCCATGCGCGCGACCAGCCGGTGCTGCCTCCGCCGTGCGCGAGACGGGCGTCGAGCGTGGCGCGGCAGGCTTTTGCCAACTCCGGCGTGCGGCGGAGGGTGATCTGGTCGCCGGGGAAGAGTGCCCAGAGGTGCGAGATGTGGCGGTGGCCGGGCTCGTGGTCGGTGTAGTCTTCGGGCCACTCCTGGAGGCGGCCGTCGTGGGTGATTTTGAAGGGTGGGAGTTTGGCGAGGGCGGTGCGCGCGCGCTGGAGGAGGTCAGTGTCTGAGTCAGCGGATGGATTTGTGGCTGCAATCCCACCCATGCGATGAGACCGCATGGATGGGGCACCCGATTCTGCGGCTGTTTCCAGATTGAGTTGTTCCGCGATGCGGAGGGTGAGGGTGAGGACGGCGCGGGTGATCTCGATGTCCATGGTGGGGCCCATGCAGAGGTTGTAGCTTTTGCCGTTGGGGAGCTGGTACTTGTTTTCGGGCGAGCAGGATGGGCCGGTGACGAGGTAGCCTGCGTAGGGCGTGCCTGCGGGTGCGGGCGTGAGGTAGTCGAGCAGGAAGAGGGCGTTTGCGCGGAGGCGCGGCCAGGCGCGGTCGCGGAGGAAGTCGCGGTCGCCGGTGTAGTCGAAGTGCTCCCAGAGGTGGGTGGAGAGCCAGGCTGCGCCCATGGCCCAGATGCCTCCGCCGAGTGCGTCGATGGGGGACGAGTCGCCCCAGAGGTCGGTGTTGTGGTGGACGACGTAGCCGCGGGCTTTGTAGTAGTCGCGCGCAGTGAGGGAGCCGGGGCCGCGTGTGGAGTCGATGAGGTCGAAGAGCGGGGTATGCAGGTCGCTGAGGTTGGCGCGCTCGGCGAGCCAGTAGTTCATCTCGGTGTTGATGTTGATGGTGTACTTGGAGCCCCAGGGTGGATCGACGGACTCGTTCCAGATGCCTTGCAGGTTGGCGGCGAGCGTGCCGGGGCGCGAGCTGGAGATGAGCAGGTATCGTCCGTACTGGAAGTAGAGCTGGACGAGGTGGAGGTCTTCGCCGCCGTCTTTGATGCGCTGCATTCGCTGGTCGGTGGGCATGTTCGCGTTGGGGTCTGGCCCGAAGGAGATGTCGGCGCGGCGGAAGAGGCGCTGGTGGTCGGCGATGTGGCGGCTGCGGAGGTCGGCGTAGGTGCGGTGGCCCGCTGCTGAAAGGTTGCGGCGCACGGCGGACTGCATGGCTGCGGCGTCGCCGACGTTGAAGCGGTCGGTGCTGGTGGTGCGGGCTGGGTAGCGGAAGCTGGTGGCGCAGTCGAGGAAGAGCGTGACGGTGTTGGCGTTGGTGATTTGGAGCGCGCTGTTGTTGGCGGTGACGGTGCCGCCTTCGGTGTGGGCCTGGAGTTCGGCGTAGAAGCGGATGCCGATGTGATGCTCTTTGACGGTGTCGCCGGGGTTGTCGTTGACCGGGAAGGCTTCGCCTGAGAGCGTGAGGCGGTTGGGCGCGATGGAGGTGGCGGTGAAGTTTGCGGGGCGGTCGAGGCTTGCGGTGAAGCTGAGCTTGCCGGGCTGGCTGGCGGTGAGGCGGACGACGATGGCCTGGTCGGGCGCGGTGCTGAAGACTTCGCGCGTGTAGCGTGTGCCTGCGTGAGTGAAGGTAGTGGTGGCGATGGCGGTGTCAAGATTGAGTTCGAGGCGGTAGTCTTCGATGGGCGCGTCGGGCGTGAGGCCGCCGGGAGAGAAGTCGAGGTGCAGGTCGCCGAGGGTTTGGTAGCAGGGCATCCGGCGTGGGACGGAGAGCATGTCGGAGTAGGCGAGGGCTTCGGCTTCGGCGATCTTGCCGGCGAAGAGCAGCTCACGGATTTTAGGCACGGACACGCCTGCGCGGGGGTTGTTGCGGTCGCGGATTTCGCCGTCCCAGATGGATTCTTCGTTGAGCTGGATGCGGTCGAGCGATGGGCTGCCGAAGACGCAGGCGCCGAGGCGTCCGTTGCCGACGGGGAGCGAGTTGGGCCACTTTGCGGCTGGTTGGTTGAAGAAGAGTTTGTATGGGGTGGGGTCGTCTTTTTGAGTTTGCTCGGGGATGGCGGCGAGCGCGCGGTGCTGGGTGAGTGCTGCTGCGGCGGCTGCGGTGCCGGTGAGGAAGCGGCGGCGCGTGGTGCGTGTGGTCATGCTTGCTCCGTGAGACGTGAGAGGCTGGTGCGTGGCTGGGTGATTTTTGCATTCCCACCTTTCGCGATAAAACTGCGATGGATGGGGCACCCGGGTTTGGTGGAGCGTTGAAGGAAAGCAGATTCCGCTGCGCTGCGGAATGGAAATGCAAAAGAACATGCAACAGCAACGGCAAATGCGGGGATTCTTCGCTACGCTCAGAATGACAGGTTAGAGGTTGTAGAGGGTGGCGCTGCGTGCCGGGATCTCGAGGTGTGCGGTGCGCGGGACGGTGATGGGGTTGTAATCGGGTTTGGCTTTGGAGTCGAATGCGGGGCCGGTGAGGCGCACGGCTTTGGGTTCGGTGCGCGTGGGGATGGTGAGGGTGAGGGGTTGGTCGTCTTTGTTGATGACGACGAGAGAGCGGCGGTTGTGCTGCTGGAAGGCGTAGGCGTTGACGCGCGGGCTGGCGCCGGTGAGCGTAGTTTTGAGGAAGGTGTGGCCGGAGAGTTGCTGCGCGAACTGGATGCCGTAGTACTCGGGACGTGCGACGAGGCCGGTGGAAGGTGAGCCTGCGATGGGCGTGTAGAAGCCTTCGCCGCCGCCGTGCAGATTGACGCCGACTGCGCCGGCCTGCGCGAACTGGAGCATCATATCGGCGCACCACAGCGCGGAGGCGAGCGTGTCGGAGACGCCGGGTTTGCCGCCGTCCCAGCAGGAGTTGCCCTCGGTCATGCGGTAGGGAAGATGCGCTGCGCGGGCGGAGGCCATGATGGTTTCGAGATTAGCGGCGAGCTTTGGGTCGGGATCGAGCAGGCGTTCGAGTGTGGACTTCGGGCTGCTGGCGGGGCCCATGGTGTAGTAGTGACCGGTGAGCAGGACGATGTCGTTGTAGCTGTGCGCGTCGGCGGCGAAGCCGGTGATGTAGGCGACTTTGTTGGAGGGATCGGGGCCGCCGAATTTTGCGTTGGGGATTTTTGCGACGATGGCGTCGTGGAGTTTGGCCCACTCTTTGGCGTAGTCCTGGTAGGTGAAGGTGGCGGGACGATAGCGGTTGCGCCAGGCGTCGGGCTCGTTGCCGAGCTGGAAACAGAGGAGGCGCGGGCCGATGATCTGGTGTACGGCGATGGCTTCGGCGACGGCGTTTTCGATGGTGCCGCGCGCAGCGTTGAGGCCGTAGATGAGCGTCCAGTTGGTGGCGTCGAGGAAGGCGCGGAGGTTTTTGATGGCGCGCGGCGTGTTGGTGGTGGGGATATTTTCGTGCTGGTGCGTGGCGGGGCCGGTGGCATCGAAGGGCGGAGGCGTGGTGAGATTGGTGGGACTCCAGGTTGTGAATTCGCTGGTGTTGCCGCCAAGACGGAGGACTCCTTGCGGGCTGAGGCCGCGGAAGAGGTTGATGAGGACTCTGTTTTCTGTGGAGAAGAAGGCCGGGTTGGCGAGCTGCGCGGTTTCGTAGGAGAGGCCGGTGAAGTTGAGCGGGATGGTGGGGCCCGTGATGGCTCGGTCGATGGTGAGCTGCGCGGATGCGGTGGACTGCGCGAAGCCGCGCACGGACGTGGCGGCGGTGGTTGCGGCGAGGGCGGCGAGGAAGTCGCGGCGGTTCATGCCTTTCATTTGAGCAGAACGTCTTTCATTTGTGAATATGGATTAAGAGACGGGCTACTCTGGTAATAGGTTGCAAGGAGGTTTTGTCCGTGGGGGAATGGACGCCCGAATTGGTGGAGTGGGTGCGCGCGTGCGCGCTGGGGGCGGGGTTTGATGCTGCCGGAGTCGCGGCGGTGAGCGATGATCTGCGTGACGGGGAGCGGTTTGCCGATTGGGTGGACGCGGGGCGCGCGGGCGAGATGGAGTATCTGAAGCGGCGCGATGACGAGGGCGTACTGCTACGGAGCGGCGTGCGCGTGGCGATGGGGTGGGCGCGGTCGGTGGTGGTGTGCGCGATCAATTACAACGGCGATGGGCCGCGGTCGATTGAGGATGCTCCTTCGGGCACAGGGTGGATTGCACGGTATGCGTGGAGCGGGCGTGCGGCTGAAGACGGCATGCTTCTGCCGAGCGATTATCACGATGAGCTGCTGGGGCGACTGCGTCGTGTGGAGTCGGCGCTGCTGGAGCGGTTTGGGTGTGAGACGCGGTGCTATGTGGATACGGGGCCGATTGTCGAGCGCGCGGTGGCGGCGAAGGCCGGGATTGGGTGGATTGGCAAGAATACGTGCGTGCTGAATCAGCGGCTTGGCTCGTGGCTGCTCCTCGCCGTAATTGTGACTTCGGTGCCGGTGGCTGAGGGGGCTTCGCTGGAGGTTGCGGCGGACAGGTGCGGGAGTTGCACGCGGTGTATCGATGCATGTCCGACGGAGGCGCTGGTTGCACCGCACGAGATGGACGCTTCGCGCTGCATCGCTTACCTGACGATTGAGAAGAAGGGCGCGATTGCGGAGGAGTTTCGTGAGTCGATGGGGCGGCAGGTGTTTGGCTGCGACATCTGCCAGGATGTGTGTCCGTGGAACCGCCGCGCGCCGGTTGCCGTGAAGCAGGGGATGAAGACGCGGAGAGAGTTGGTGAATCCCGCGCTGGAATGGCTGGCGGAGATGGATTCGGCGGCGTTCAGGAGATGGTTTGAGGGATCGCCTCTGGAGCGGACGAGGAAGAAGCGGCTGCACAGGAATGTTGCGATTGCGATGGGGAACAGCGGCGATGCGAAGTTTCTACCTGTGCTTGAAGCGTGGCAGGGAGGCGAGGATGAGGTGCTTGCGGAAAGCGCGCGGTGGGCGGCGGGCAGGATTCGCAAGAAAGACGAGTGTGGTGAGTCTGACGTGTAGAGCGAGCCTTCAGCCCTTTGTTTTATCTTCAACGTTTCCTGGGGCTTCGCCCCAGGCTGGTATAGGGCGCGCCTTTGGCGCTTTTGTTTTGCGACCCAATGAGTTTTCACAGGATAGGTGTAACCCGGCGCGGGCAGATGCGAGACGCAGATTCCCTTCGGGAATGACAACAAAAAGCGGGCCTGACGTGAAGCGCAGATTCTCTTCGGGAAGGACAACAAGAATCATGACAACAAACGTGGGGACTGCCTTGGGGAGCGCGGAGTTTTCGGTAGGCGGTGAAGTCACGTTGTATTGAGAACTGCTATAGCATCAGCATAGTGAAGCTCCGAGGTTCGCTGCTGCGTCCAAACAACTATGCCGTTGAAGGTCTCCGACAAGTCTGCCGTGCCGCCTCTTGCTGAACCGGAATTGCCTCCTGAGTCGATGGAGAAGGTGCGGCCTGTGGTCGTGGCGGACGGCCTGGGTGCTCAGATGGCCGCGCTGGCACGCTACATGATGCGGACCGAGGTGCATACGTACGCGTTCAGCGTGGCGGCCAATGCGATTTTGTCTCTGTTCCCGTTTATTGTGCTGCTGTTGACGATCTGCCGAACGGTGTTTCATTCGCGGGCAATGGAGGTGGTGGTCAGCGACATGATGAAGACGTTTCTGCCGGTTGGGCAGGACTTCGTGATGCGCAACATGCAGTTGCTGACGCATCCGCATAAGGGGACAGAGGTCTTCTCGCTAGTGATGCTGCTGATTACTTCGACCGGGGTATTTCTGCCGCTGGAGGTGGCGCTGAACAATGTGTGGGGGGTGAAGAAGAACCGGAGCTATCTGCACAACCAGGCGATCTCGCTGGGGCTGGCGTTTGCGGTGGGCGTGCTGGCGATTGCGTCGGCGGCTTCGACTGCGGGGCAGGAGGCGATTCTGTCGTGGGTATTCTTTGGTCATACGCAGAACATTGCTTATCGCTTTCTGTCCCTTACATTTTTGAAGTTTGCGGCGGGGTTTGCGAGTATTCTGCTGTTCTTCCTGATTTACTGGGTGCTGCCGTACCGGAAGGTTCCCGCGCGGGCTGTGCTGCCGACGGCGGTTGTGGTTGGATTGTTGTGGGAGCTGGCGAAGCATCTGTACGTCGGGGCGCTGCCCTGGATTGATTTTCGGTCGATTTATGGGCCGTTTTATATCTCGGTCGGGCTGATGATGTGGGCGTTTCTGTCGGGATTGTTATTGTTGGCAGGGGCGCATTTTTCGGCCACGCGGTATACGCTGCGGCTGGCGCGACAGGCGAAGGCGAAGGAGTAGCAGGCGATGGGGAACGGGCTTCGGTCCCGAATCTCGGGCTGGATGAAGGCGCATGTGCCGACCGGGCTGGCGGGCGCGGCGTTCTGGCTCGCGGTGTGGTTTTGCCTGCTGCTGGCGCTCAGCCGCGTGCCCGGCGGGTTTGGCACCTTCTTTGGCGTGATGGAGTTCTTCGTCGGTGTGGCGCTGGCGGCAGTGGCAGTGGCGCTGCTGTGGCAGTTGGTGCGCAAACACATGCTGTGGAGCCTGCGCAACAAACTGGTGTTGACGTATCTGCTGATCGGCCTGGCGCCGGTGGTGCTGTTCATCACTCTGGTGATGATCTCGGCGTATATTGCGGCGGGGCAGTTTGCTATCCATCTGGCGGATTCGCGGTTGCAGAGCGAAGTGGAGCAGATGAGCGTGGAGAACAGCCATCGCGCGGATCTGGTGGCTGGCGGACTGAATGGACAGTTGCCTGTATCCGCTTCCTCGGCCTTGCCGGTGGCGGAGAGCGCACAACTGGATACGGCGAGGACGCGGCTGCACCAATCGTCGGAGTCGTTTGTAGACGGCGTGCAGGTGTCGCTGGGTACGGACGTGGAGGGCAAGGTGCCGCTGGGGCTGCCTCCGTGGGCGACGTTGCTGTCGAGCGGTGAGTTTCACGGGCTGGTACTGGATGGCCGCGACGTCTATCTGGTTGCGCTGAACCAGCAGAAGTTGAAAGACGGACGCATGTTTACGCTGATGAGCAGCGTTCCAGTGGACGAGTCGCTGATGGACGGCGTTGCGAGTGGATTGGGCAGGGCTGTGCTATTTCCGCTGACGATTGAAACGACCGGCAACAGCCCGCAGACGAGCGGCGCGACGGCGACACCGCGTGCTCTGCAACGCGCAGGGCGCGCTGAGCGGGCTGATGCGGTGCGAGATGCCATTGCAGGCGGCAACGAACCGCCGGGTGTGAACCTGGCTGATATTCGCGTCCGATTTCCGTCGACGGTGGCGATGACGGATTGGGACACGGGCGGGTCGTACAACGTGGCGATTGCAGTGGACTCGCGTCCGTCGCTGTTGTACCGGCAGTTGTTCGGAGCGTCGCTTGGCGGAATGGTGACGAGCGTGATCCGCATCGGGCTGGTGGTGCTGTGCGTGGTGTTTGCACTGATTGAGATGCTGGCTCTGTGGATGGCGGTGCGCCTGAGCCGGACGATTACAACGTCGGTTGCGGATCTCTATCAGGCGACGAAGGAGATTGACCGCGGGGCGTTGCATCATCGGATTGGTGTGCAGCGCACTGACCAGCTTGCGGAGCTGAGCCGCTCGTTCAACAAGATGGCTGATTCGCTGGAGCGGCTGCTGGTGGAGCAGAAGGAGAAGGAACGGCTACAGAACGAGATCTCGATTGCGCAGGAGGTGCAGGCGAACCTGTTTCCACAGCGCACATCGAGCCTGGAGAAGCTGGAGTTGCATGGCGTGTGTCGTCCGGCGCGCTCGGTGAGCGGTGATTATTATGACTTTCTGGTTTTTCACGACGAGGCTCACAACGGGCACGCCCGTAGCCGCGAGACCGGCGTGGGGATTGCAATTGGCGATATCAGCGGGAAGGGAATCTCTGCTGCGCTACTGATGGCGACGCTGCACTCGGCTGTGCGGGCGTACCGGTTTGCCAGCGAAGAGCTGGTATACAGCCAGTCAGTGACGGATGGGCTGACGTCCAGCCGCGACGACCGCAGTGATTGCGATGAGCTGTTTCAGTCGCCGGGACGGATTCTTTCGCTGCTGAACCGGCACCTGTACCGCAGCACACAGCCGGAGAAGTACGCGACGTTGTTTCTGGCACACTACGATGCGGCATCAGCGATAATGACCTATTCGAATGCAGGGCAGTTGCCTCCACTGGTGCTGGGCAGTGACGGTTCGGTGCGGAGGCTGGATATGGGAGGCACCGTCGTTGGGTTGATGGACGGGATGCGCTACGAAGAGGGCCGGGTGCAGATGCAGTCCGGAGACATTCTAGTGGCTTACTCGGACGGCGTGACGGAGCCGGAGAACGACTTCGGTGAGTTCGGCGAAGAGCGCATGATGGAGGTGGTGCGGCGCTACCGCGACCAGCCGCTGCATGTGATCTCAGCGCAGGTGATGCAGGCGCTCGATGCATGGATTGGCGCTGAAGAGCAGCCTGACGACATTACGCTGGTGCTGGCGCGGCAGATGTGACGGCCTGTTGCGAGACGCGGGCTTGTCCCATTGGCGGCCACGTGATATGCCACTATTAAGTTACTGGTTTGATTTGATGTGCGGGACTACGTTCATGGTATCCACGATGCAGCACGGCCACTGAGCCGGTTTTCATGAAGATCAACAAGGATTGCTCTTGAACCTTCCCCAGACGATCAAAACAGGTCTCCTCAGCGGCCTCGCCGCGGTCGAGCAACTCGTCGTCTCTCCTCGCGTGCCTTCGCTCGACAGCGCCACGAATTTTCTCCTGCTCCAGCACGCCAGTGCTTTGGGGAGCGCCATTCACTCGACTCCACTCATCCCCGCGCTTCGTCATGCCGTCCCCAACTGCCGTATCGCCGTGGCGGCCAGCGGATTTTCGATGGACATTCTCCGGAACAATCCTGGCATTGACCACCTGATCGAGACACCGAGCCCGCTCGGCGACCTGCGGGGAGCGGTTACGGCACTGCGTTCTCAGGAGGTTTTTGATGGCAAGCCCTACGTCACACTGACTTCGACTGGCAATGAACGCACCAGAATTGTCGCGCAGGCCGTGCTTTCGGGAGCGGCGACACGGGTAGGATTTACTGTAGTTCCACGGCTCTATCGCGCGCCGCTGGCCTATGACGACACGCAGAGTCAGATAGCCAACAACCTGCGCATCATCGAGGCGCTTGGCCATACGACACCACACTTTGAGCCGCAGATTTTTTTCAGTAAAGAGGATGAAGCTGCGGCGCTGGATGTCCTTGCGGCAAGCGGGGCACCGTCAGATCGCGGCATCGCCGTCTTCATTACGCAGACCAGTGTGACGCAGCACAAGAGCTGGCGTCCGGAGCGGTTTCAGGCTGCGGCTTCCTTTTTGGCGGAACGTTACGGTTTGCATGTTGTCTTTATCGGCACGGCGGCAGAGTCTGCGGCCATCGACCGGTTGCGTGCGGGGTTGCCGTTTGCCACAACCAATGTGGCCGGCAAAACCAGTCTGACCGTGCTGGCTGCCTTGATGAGCAAGGCGACGGTTGGCCTGTCTCTGGACACGGGACCCATGCATGTGGGCAGGGCCGTACGGTTGCCGATGTGCATCATCGCTCCGGCGTGGTCTCCGCCGGTAGAGTGGCTGCCTGTGGGCGATTCGCGCTTTCGCATTGTGAAGAATGCCGATCTGCCCGCGGCCTTGCCCGGCTACATCATCGATGAGGTTTCGGTGGATGATGTGAAGGCTGCGTTGGAAGAGCTTCTGGTGCGCACGTAAAAAATACGGGGATCTCTCCACTACGGCGGCAAAAGACGCCGCCTTCGGTCGAGATGACGTGGTTTAGGGGCGCGCAAAGGGCCGTCTTCGGTCGAGATGACGTGGTTTAGTGCGCGCAAGAAGTGCGCGCCTTCGATCAAGAGGTTCGTTAGCGCACCGAGAGCGTGTCGAGCAGGGTGAAGAACTCCGGGAAGGAGATGGCAGCGGCTTCGGCTCCGTGGATTTCGGTATCGCCGGAGGCGCGCAGGGCGGCGATGGAGAACGCCATCGCAATGCGGTGGTCGGTGCCCGAGTCGATGAGTGCGCCGTGCAGCGACTGGCCGCCGGGGACGGAGAGACCGTCTTCAAACTCAGTGACTTCGGCTCCCATGGCACGCAGGTTTTTGACGACGAGCGCGATGCGGTCGGACTCTTTGACGCGCAATTCTTTTGCGTCGCGGATGGTGATGCCGTCGCGCGTGTACGGGCCAATGGCGGCGAGAACTGGCAGCTCGTCGATGACCTGCGCGGAGAGTGCGCCGGTGATCTCCATGCCCGTAGGGCCGTCGGCGGGTGCGTTGACCTGGATGGTGCCGACCATCTCGCCGTGTTGCTCTTCGACGTGCAGGACTTTGATCTTTCCTCCGAGCGCCGCGATGATGTCGAGCAGGGAAGAGCGCGTCGGGTTCATGCCTACGGCGTCGAGGACGAGGTTCGAGTCAGGAAACAGCAGCGCGGCGCAGAGGAAAAAGGCGGCTGAGGAGAGGTCGCCGGGAACGGTGGCGTTGATGGCCTTGAGCGTCTGGCCTCCGGGGATACTGAGTTTTTCGCCGTCGCGCAGGAGCGTGGCTCCGAAGGCGCGGAGGGCGTGTTCGGAGTGGTCGCGCGTGCGGACGGATTCGGTGAGGCTGGTGGTGCCTTCGGCCTGAAGACCGGCGAAGAGGATGGCGGTTTTGACCTGCGCGCTGGGGATGGGCGTATCGAAGTGGATTGCGGTGAGCGGGCCGCCGTAGATGGTGATGGGGGCGTGGCCGTCGATGAGGTCGAGCTTCGCGCCCATCTGCATGAGCGGTTTGCGGATGCGCTCCATGGGGCGCAGCGTGAGCGAGTGGTCGCCGATCAGGGTGTAGATGTGCGCGTGCGGCGCGACCAGGCCGGAGAGCATCCGCATGGTCGAGCCGGAGTTGCCGCAGTCGAGCGGCTTGGCCGGCTGGCCAAAGGAGCCTGTGGTGCCGGTGATCTCGATGGTTTTCTCGTCCGTGCGGACGACCTTCGCGCCGAGTGTCTCCATGCAGGCGAGTGAGGAGTGCGGGTCTGCTCCGGTGGAGAAGTTGGAGAGGCGCGTCGTGCCTTCGGCCAGGCCGCCGAGCATGGCGTAGCGGTGCGAGATGGACTTGTCTCCGGGCAGGGTGACGGATCCCTGGAACGAGCGGGCGGGACGGATGGTTTGAGTAGACATTCACTTTCTAGTGTAGCCAATCGCGGCAGGATGTTGCGGCCAAATTCCTGACGCTTCATATTCCTGACGCTTGAGGCCTGCGTCTGATAGACTTCGTGCGCGGTCGAAAGAGAAACGTGCCGGGTGGGCATTTTTTACGCCGCAATGGGGCCTCAGACGATAACCAGTTGAACAGGAGATTTCCGATGAAGCTATTTAAGAGTGTGGTTTTGAGTGTGGCGGTTGCGGTATCTGCAACGCCGATGTTTGCTGACTTCAGCTATACGGAGACGACGCAGATGACGGGTGGGTCGCTGCTGGGCGTGATGAAGATGGCCGGTCACTTCAGCAGGCAGGCGCGCGAGGCCGGTGGGCCGATTGTGACGACGGTGACGGTGAAGGGTAATCGCATGTCGCGCGTGAGCCCGACGAGCACCGAGATTATCGATCTGGACGCCGAGACGATTACGAACATCGACACGCAGAGGCGCGAGTATACCGTGATGACGTTCCAGCAGATGAAGCAGCAGATCGAGGCCGCCGAGGCCAAGGCTGCGGCCGAGCAAAAGAAGGCCCCGGCCGAGCAGCAACAGTCCTCGAACACGAAGGTGGACTTTGTGGTGCATGTGCGGAATACGGGGCAGTCGAAGGAGGTTTCTGGCCTGAGCACGAGCGAGTCGATTATGACGATGAACATGAATGCGACCGATACTTCTTCGGGACAGACCGGATCGATGGCGTTCACCAACGACATGTGGATGGCGCCCGAGGTTCCGGGCTACGACGAGATGAAAGAGTTTTACCAGAAGTTTGCGCAGAAGATGGGCACGGTCTTCAGTTCGAGCGCGATTAACCCGGCAATGCTGGCGCAGTACAAGGGCGCAAGCCAGGGACTGCGCGATATGGCGGAGGAGATGTCGAAGCTGAAAGGCACGCCGATCCTGCAGGTGATGCGCATGGGAACTACGGCGAACGGTCAGACGATTCCTGCGGCCTCCGAGGCGCCGCTTCCGCAGAGCCAGTCGCCGAGCGCGGGCGATGTGGCGAAGGAGTCCGCAACGGATTCGATTGCCAGCAAGCTTGGCGGGCTGGGCGGCTTCGGCGGATTCGGACACAAGAAGCAGCAGCCGAAGCAGGATTCGGCTCAGGCCAACTCGGGCTCGGGTGCGCAGCCTGCCTATGCGGTACTGATGGAGACTAATACGCAGATGGGGAACTTCTCGCGCACGGCCAGCGACGCGAGCTTTGCCATTCCTGCGGGCTTCAAACAGATTCCGGTGCGAGGGGTCAACTGATCGCAGTTTGAGGAGAATGGGGTACCTTCGCTCTCTGGTCGTACCGTCCCTGCCACGATCCTGCGCAGGATGGATTAAGTTTGCATCTCTGTACATTCACCTGTAGTTGGGAGTAGTGAACTGCGTTCTCCTTGGTGCGCGTTTGAACGGCGATTCAAGAGGAGGTCAAGATGTTCAAGCCGACTGGAAAGGGAAGGTACTTCATCAAGATTGACCCGCTGACAAAAGTTGTCAGGCTATGGCTGTACAACTACGACATTGAAGGCGCGCATTTGAAGAAAGATCATGTCGATGTGATAGATGCGTCAGTTACACCGCTGCTGCGCGATGGCGGGAATATTAAATTGCTGGGTTTGGCGAGCACAACCGGGAACGCAAGTTTCGACGCTACGCTGAGTCAGCATCGGATGGATGGCGTTGTCTCGCACCTGCGCGTAGCGGCCGGAGGCAGGTTTGCTGTATCGAAAGAATTTGCGTTTGGAAAGCAGATGGCGTTGGCGTTCGGTGCTGCCAAGCTCAAGGGTGGAACCGCCGACAATACGGAGTCTGAGATATGGCGCGCCGTGGTGATCAATGCCTGGAATCGGGATACCGTGCCGCCCCCGCCCCCGGGAGTGGATATTCCGATTTCCAACAATACCTGGTCAGATGATGTATCGAAGACGCTCGACAAAGTTTCATTCGCACTCGGCCTGATCGACTTTGCGGCGGACCTTGCGGAGATCGAGGCGGTTACGGCAGTGACCGGTCCGGCGGGACTGATCCTTTCTTGTATTCAGTCGATTGTTGCCATGCCGCTGATGTGGTTTGCAGGTGACGCGACGGCCAATGTGAACGGCCAGATACAGGGCGCTGCCGACGCGATACAGGACATGGCGGACCAGTTCAGCAATCCGGTGTTGGACCACACGCCGCTTTCAAAATGGCCCGCCGTCAAAGTACCGGCGACGCACCACTCGGAGAATCCAACACCAACGGTCTCGGAACAAGCATGGAGGGCAGGGCAGGTGAAAGGCTTGCTTGCGGCAACACAGAAGGTTGTCGATCTGGAACTTCATCCGAAGCCAGTGACGCTGCCGGATGGGAAGCATATCCGGCTGAGCGGGCGACTGTGGTTGCGAGCCTTATCGAAGACATATAAGGACAATGCGGGTATCGAGATTGTGATCAAGCCCGCAAATGAAGAATTGCGGAAGCAAGGCAAACGTCCTTTCCCAACGATATAAGGGCGTTGCCGGCCTAAATTGCGCGGAGGATGACGAGCGTCTCGTCGTCGAAGTGCTCCATGCCCGCCTGGAAGTCGCTCACGGCGCGCAGGATGGCTTCGACGGCGGAGGCGGCGGTGGGGTTGGGCAACGTCTGGAGTACCTGCTCCAGGCGCTCGCTGCCGAACATCTCGTGCTCGGCGTTTTCGGCGTCGGGTATGCCGTCGGAGAAGAAGACGATCAGGTCGCCGGGCTGGGTGGAAAGGGTGAACTCTTCGTAGGTGGCGTCGGGGAAGAGGCCCAGCGGAAAGCCTTCCGCCTTGATGGTGCGGACGCGCGGGCTGCCGGCGATGGAGGGGTTCGAGGAGACGAACAGCGGCTGCACTGAGCCTGCGTTGGCAATCTGGAGCGTGCTGTTTTCGTCGTCCCAGACAGCGATGAGCATGGTGACGTACTGCGCGTCGAGTTTGCGCTCGAGCAACTGGTCGTTGAGTGCGGCAAGCAGTTCAGCAGGCGAGAGATGCTGCGGCGCAAGCGAGCGCAGGATGCCGCTGACCAGCGCGGCGTAGAGCGCGGCGGGCGCGGCTTTGCCGCTGACGTCGCCAATGGCCAGCGCGACGCGGCCGGCGCCGTAGTTGAGGAAGTCGTAGAGGTCGCCGCCGATGGAGCGGGCGGCCATAAACTGCGCGGCGATCTCGGCGTGCTCCAGCTTGGGCGGACGGCGCGGCATCAGGCGAAGCTGCACCTTGCGCGCCATCTCCAGATCATTTTCAAGGCGCTGTTCTTCTTCGGAGATGCGCTGATAGAGCCGCGCGTTGGCGATGGAGATGGCCACCTGTGCGGACAGAGTGGAGAGCGTGCGCTGGTGGTCCTCGTTGTAGTAGTTGACGCGCGTATGTTCGAGGTCGAGCACGCCGATGACCTTGCCTTTGTAGATGAGCGGCGCGGCCAGTTCGGAGCGCGTTTCTGGATTGGCGGCGATGTAGCGCGGGTCTTTGCGTGTGTCGGGCGAGAGCACCGGTTCGCGCTGCTGCGCGGCAAGGCCGATGATGCCCTGGCCCAGCGGGACGACGCGGTCGAGCGTGATGCGTTCGCCATAGCGCGAGCTGAAGCGGTGCTCAAGCTGATTGGTGCGCTCGTTCCAGAGCAGGATGGAAAACATCTGGAAGTCGATGACGCGCTTGAGTAGCAGGCCGATACGCTCGAGCAGGTCGTCGAGATCGAGGATGCTGGTGATCTCGCGGGAGATTTCGTTGAGCACGGCCAGCGTCTGGGCCTGGCGCGAGACGCGCGTGTAGAGTCGAGCGTTTTCGATAGCGATGGCCATGCGCGAGGCGACCAGCTCGATGAGGCGCTGGTGCTCGAGCGTAAAGTAGGCGGCGGTCTCGGACTCAATATCGAGCACGCCGATGACTTTGTTTTTGACGATGAGCGGGACGGCAAGCTCGGAGCGCACGTTGGGGTTGACGTCGATGTAGTGCTCTGCCATGGCCACGTCTTCGACCAGCACGGACTGCCTGAGCAGCGCGGCCTGTCCGACGATGCCGCGGCCGAGCTTGATGCGCATCCGTTCGACCTCGGGTGCATGGCCGACCTGAAAGCGCATGCGGAGGTCCTGCGCGCGCTCATTGATGAGCAGGATGGCGAAGATGCGATAGTCAATGACGGCGCGGACGAGGTCGGCGACGCGATGCATCAGCGTGTTCAGATCGAGCGTGGTGTTGAGCGCGTCGGCGAGCGAGTGGAGGAAGTCGACCTGCAGCGGCTCGACGCGGATCTTGGGATCGGCGGCGTGGGGATGGAAGAGCGCCTTGGACGCGGTGGGGCGGTAGTCGCCCTCGAACGGCTCGCTGGATGCGTGCGCTCTGGTCTCGTCCGGTTCGGTGCTGCGAGGTTTGGTCGGGGATGACATGCCGCGTTCGGATGATATTACCGGGTGCGTTGCTGGTTTGTGGAGTGCTTCCCTGGTGGGGAGCGCCGTGTTAGCGACTGGCGAGTTCGGAGACGATCCTTACGCTGGCGCTGGCTCCGATACGCGAGGCGCCGGCCTTGAGCATCGCGGAGGCATCGGCCAGCGAGCGGATGCCTCCGGACGCCTTGACGCCGACGCGGTTGCCATAGGTGCTGCGCAACAGGGTAAGGTCGTCAGTGGTTGCGCCTCCCGTGGAAAAGCCGGTGCTGGTCTGGAGAAAATCGGCTCCCGCACCAATCGCGAGTTCCGCGCCGCGCAGTTTTTCCTCGAAGGTCAGCAGGCAGGTTTCGAGGACCACTTTGACGATGGCCCCGTGGTCGTGCGCCTGCTCGACGACGTCGCGGATGTCCTGCCGGACGGCATCGTAGTCGGCTGCGAGGCCGGACTTGAGCAGGCCGATGTTGAGCACCATGTCGATGTCGTGCACGCCGAGCTTGAGCACCTCGGCTGCCTCGACTTTTCTGGAGGCCGGGAGGTTTGCGCCGAGCGGAAATCCGAGGACTACGCCGACGGGAATGCCGGTGCCCGCGAGCGCAGCAGTGGCCAGTGAGACCCAGCACGGATTGACCGTCGCGCAGGCAAAGCGGTATTCGGCGGCCTCGCGGCAAAGCTCCAGAACCCTGGTTCGCGTCGCGTCGGGCTTAACCAGCGAGTGGTCGAGCACGGCTGCCAGCTTCTCGGGCGACGAGAGCGCGTATGCGGCAAACGTGGCCGCATCGAACTGTTCCGGGCCGTTGGGGTGCGGTTCAGAGATGGTCAGAGTGCTCAACAGACAGGCTCCTTCGGCGATGGGGAGTGCTCGCCGCGCAGTCTCTATCATACCGCCGTGGGATGTGGGTTTTGTGGCTGAATGCGGTGGTTTAGTGGCCGGGTGTGTCTTCGGGGAAGAGGCGGATGTCGTCCACGTTGCGGTAGCGTTCGGCGAAGTCCATGCCGTAGCCGATGACGAACTGATCGGGGATTTTGAAGCCCACGTAGTCGGCCTCGATGGGGACGAGGCGGCGGTCGGGTTTGTCGAGGCAGGTGGCGATCTTGAGCGAGGCGGGTTTGTGCTGGAGCATCAGGCCGCGCAGGTAGCTGAGCGTGAGGCCGGTGTCGAGGATGTCCTCGACGATGATGACGTGCTTGCCTTCGATGGGGTTGTCGATGTCCTTGATGAGCTTGACCGCGCCTGAGGAGACGCGCGCGCGTCCGTAGCTGGAGACGGCCACGAAGTCGAAGGTGGCGTCTACGGTGATGGCGCGGGCGAGGTCTGAGAGGAAGATGGCCGCGCCCTTGAGCACGCCGATCAGCACGATCGTCTGGCCCGCGTAGTCGGCGGAGATCTGGCGTCCAACTGCCTGAACGCGGTCGGCGATCTGAGATTTCGAGAAGAGTACATCCATTCCGGCGGCGGGTGGGAAGACAGGGGCAGTGGTGGTGGCCATAGTGGACAGCGTAGCGCGAACGGGGCTGTGAGGGGAAGGCCGGTATACTTGATAGAAGCGAGGATTATGTATCCCTATATCCATCTTGGCCCACTGCACCTGGGCACGTTCGGGTTGATGTTGTGGCTGGCTGCGGTGGTGGCAACCGTTGTGCTGCATAAAAACTTCGTCCGCAACAGCGTGGATGCGGACGCGCTGAGCGTGGTGGCGTTTGTGGTCATCGGCGGGGTGGTTGGTGCGAAGGCGTGGCATGAGCTCGAGGATGTTCCCGCCCTGCTTGCGGCCATGCACCAGATCGGCGCTCCGGGATGGGGTCATCCGCTGGATGTGGTGATGGGCTTTCTGCACTGGTTTCAGGCTGGATTTGCATGGTTCGGCGGCCTGGTGGCGGGCATCGCGGTGCTGATGTGGCAGGGAGTTGAGGCGCGTCCTGAAGGCACGCGCGGCTGGCTGGCTGGCATCAGGATGCTGGACCTGGCGGCTCCGGCCGCGGCGATTGGCTATGGCGTGGGGCGCATTGGCTGCCTGACCTCGGGCGACGGCGACTACGGCATCAAGACGACGCTGCCGTGGGGTGTCCACATGAAACCCGACGCGCTGGTGCCGACGCCTGACCTGGTGCAGCCGACGCCGGTGTATGAGCTGCTGTTCGGGTTGGTGCTGTGCTGGATTCTGTGGCGGCTGGGGAGGAAGTATCGTCCCATTGGCTGGCTGACCGGGCTGTATCTGGCGCTGAGCGGGATAGGGCGTTTTTTGGTCGAGTTTGTGCGCATCAATCCGAAGCTCTACTTCGGCATGAGCAACGCGCAGGTGGCGGCGCTGGCTTCTGTCGTTGTCGGGATCGTTGTCATGCTGGTGGCCAGCGCGCTGAAGACGCCCGCTGCTGCGGAGATGAAGGTCAGCCCACCGCAAAAAGCCGCGAGCTGACCTCCAGCGTTTCGGCCTGATTTTTTATTTCGACATCTCTTCGCGGATAGGCGGCTGCGGCGTGGCGAAGAATATCTGCGAGATGAGGCCGCCGATGATGGCGCCCACGATAGGTGCTACCCAGAAGAGCCAGAGCTGATGCGTCGCCCATCCGCCGACGAAGATCGCCGGGCCGGTGCTGCGCGCCGGGTTGACAGACGTGTTGGTGATGGGAATCGCGATGAGGTGGATCAGTGTCAGGCACAGGCCGATGGCGATAGGTGCGAAACCTTTCGGCGCGCGCTCGTCGGTCGAGCCGATGATGACCAGTAGAAAGAATGCGGTCAACACGACCTCGGCCACGAAGCAGGCGCAGAGCGAGTAGTGGTCGGGCGAGTGCGCGGCATAGCCGTTCGAGGCGAAGCCATTGGCCAGCGAGAACCCGGCCTTGCCGCTGGCGATGGCGTACAACACAGCCGAGGCGGCGATGCCTCCCAGCACCTGTGCCACGATGTACGGCAGAAGTTCGGAGGCGGGAAACCGCTTGCCCGCGACCAGGCCGATGGAAACAGCCGGGTTGATGTGGCAGCCGGAGATGTGGCCGATGGCGAAGGCCATGGTGAGCAGCGTGAGTCCGAAGGCGGCCGCGACCCCGGCAAACCCGACGCCATACTGCGGATAGGTGGCGGCGAAGATGGCGGTGCCGCAGCCTCCGAAGACGAGCCAGAAGGTGCCGAAGAATTCGGCTGCTGCGCGTTTCGACAGTGACATAGCGAATCCTCTTTCCATGCGTAAGTTGGCGTTTGGAACGGGCGAACGTGCTGCCCTTGAGACGGCGGAAGTGTAGCACGGGCGTGTTTTGCGGGTGTGGGCGGATATTTACAGGTGCCTGAGGTAAGCCTTGGCCTCTTCCAGTTGCGGGAAGAGCCGCTCCTCGGCCTGGAACTCGCGCGAGTGGACGCAGCGGCGTCCTCCTTTGACGCGGACGGGGTGTTTGAGGTGCAGCATCTCGTGATAGAGCAGATATTCGATCGCGTAGCGCGGCGTGTCGGGCCGGTCGAAGACGCGGCTGACGACGATGGTGTTGTGCGCCGCGTCGTAGTGGCCGAGCATCCGGCGGGCGTGGTGCGCGCTCCACGTCAGCGTGGGCCGGCCCATCAGTCCGTGAAAGAAGCGAGCGTTGAGCGACTCGAAGACTTCATCGAGATCATAGCGGTGTCCGCGCGCGGTCAGGATGCGTTTGCGCCCGCGTGTCTGGCGCACGTGCTCGGCCTGCTTCGAGACGGTCTCGGATGAGGCATAGCGCCGGTAGCGGTCGGCTTGCGCGGGTGCGATAGGTTTCTTGTAGAGCTTGGCGAGCAGGATGTGCGCGATGGCGCTATGTACAGGCTCGGGTGCGTGTTCGAGGATGTCGGAGAGCCGCACGTGCAGGCGTTCGTCGCGCAGGCGGATGGTCGTGT
Source organism: Edaphobacter sp. (assembly GCF_035763405.1). Classification (NCBI taxonomy): domain Bacteria; kingdom Pseudomonadati; phylum Acidobacteriota; class Terriglobia; order Terriglobales; family Acidobacteriaceae; genus Edaphobacter; species Edaphobacter sp. The sequence continues at coordinate 35 of NZ_DASUBE010000055.1, read as the reverse complement.
TGAGCGAGGTAAAGCGACGGAAGCGGATGTCGAAC
>NZ_DASUBE010000054.1:0-39303 GCF_035763405.1 Edaphobacter sp. | reverse complement strand
TACGGTCACAGAGGTGCCTGCGCTTCCCGGGCCGAAGATGAGATTCACGGCCTGTTGAGCAGCGGTCCCCGAACTGGTGATGTACTCCCAGCGTACCGGCAGAGAGAAGCCGTGCTTGAAGGCATAGCTTGCCAGAACAGCACCGCCGATTGTAGATGCACCTTTGACAACACCGATCTTCGCATTCGTGGGAACTTCGGTGTATTGAAGGTAGGGCTGGATGATCCACGGTCCCTTGGTATACGTGTAAATCACGTTGTAGATGCTTCCGTTGTTTTGAACAGGCGTGGCTGCTGTCTGAAACTTGGTCTGACCAAGGTTTCCGCCGCCGATGAACGATAGCGCATGGGGTCCGTTGGTGTAGGCGAGCGAGCCCGAGAGCCAGGTGTAGCGGTTGGAATAGAAGCCGTCATTCCAGCTGAGTGCGGCAGTGAACTTGCCCATCGTCTGGTTGACCTGGACTCCGCGATTCACGGCGTTTTCCTGGTTCCATAAGAGCCCGCGCTCGATGTTCATGTTTTCGAAGCTGAAGGTGTATTCCGCGCCGATCAGGGTCGGCAGGGCCCCGATCTCGAAGGAAGTATTCTTGCCTGCCTGTAGTTTGGCAAATCCCTGCGGTACCGGCCCATAGAAATTCGTCATGGTCTTATCGGTTGCGAGAAATGGGGTTGCCAGAGACGGGAGTGTGTATGCTCCTGCCTGGATGTAGTACTGAAAGACGCCATCGGGTTTCTGAATGAAGACCTGTCCGTTACTCAGCGCTGCCTGTTTGATGTCGTCGCCGGGCGCGTGGTTCCCCTGCACCATGCCGAAGCCAGTGATGATTCCGTTGACGGAGAGCTTGCCCAATGGGCCAATGTCGAGCACCTCCGGCGGCAGCCCCTGAAGAGGACCGCTGATCGCCGGAGTTGACAACGGTGCAGGCGCGGGAGGGGCGGGAGCAGGCTGCGCCGCTGAGCCCGCGGCTCCGGGAGTGGGTACTGCCTGCGCGGTCTGCTGCGCTGACGCGCGCACAGATGAGAGTGTAAGGACGAAACCGGCCAGTGCGGCAAGGGCGATTCTCACAGGTGCCTTTGTTGTAGATGTAAGTGGCATCGCTTTGAAAGTTCCTTTCAGGTATTTGGTTGCGGTTGGTCGAAAGGGTCTGGAACGCCGCCCGGAGAGGCGCGGAGAGACGCAGACGGACACACGCGCCTGGCTGGGTTGCGGGAGCCGCGGGGCAAAGCCGGTAAGCAACCGTGGTCGTCTGAGCTTGTAGCTTCGGGTATAGCATGCAGCTTTGCTGCGACCTACATCATTCGCGCCGAATCAATGCATTCGATAGGCGTTATCAAAGAAAGTAATCACGTACATGGATTCTGCCGCGTCTGATCGCTGCTGGTTGGAGCGTCATAAGCTGGCGCATTTCAGCCTGTTGGCAGCGTGGCCGGGGCTGCGTGGATCGAGTTTGCGATGAAATCCGGCCGGACATGTTGCGCCTTCTGCAGGTGTACATCCTCTCCTGTTATCGAACGCCGTTCCGCGTAAAGATGGCATATCGAAGTCATCAAAAGTTCATAAGGGCATTGCGTAGCGTTGGCGCGGAGGCCCCACTATTTTGTGGATTTATTCAAGAGATGAATTGGGCCGATAGAAATTTCTTATCTGGCGTGTGCGGCCTTGCGGCGGGCACTTTCGGCTGTGTACGTTACATCTACCTCAAGGGAATCTGGCATCGTTTTTGTCTGATCGAAGCGGGCGACCGCTTCACAGGTGCAAGCGATACGTGTCTCTACCGGATTCCACGCTGAACTGCTTCATTATCCAGATCAAAGGAGCCAGAATGCCTCCAACATTGAATTCAGCAACACCGCTACCCTTCTCGCGGAAGATCAGCCGTCTCGGCAGCCGCCTGCGTGAGCCGCAGTGGCGCAAATACGGCTTTGTGATGCTGGCCGGAAAGGTCCTTGGCGTCGCCGCCGTCTTGTTTCTTGCGCGATTTGTCTCGGACCTTTTCTTCACGAACGTGTTCGCCGCCGACACCGCCGTGAAGGCCGCCGACATCGTGAACCCAGTCAACACGGCCTGGACGCTGATTGCCGCATTCCTTGTCTTCGGAATGCAGGTTGGCTTCACGATGCTTGAGGCAGGCTTCTGCCGCTCGCGCGAGACGGTCAACGTGCTGATGGAGTGCGTGGTCGATACCTGCCTGTGCGGCCTGCTCTTCTATGCCATCGGCTTTGCGTTCATGTTCAGCCACGGCAATGGCTTCATCGGCTACCACTGGTTCTTCCTGAAGGATGCGCCGGCGACGTATGAGGGCACCGGTGTTGCGTTCCTGGCCTTCTGGATATTCCAGTTCGCCTTCGCCGATACCTGTTCGACGATTACGTCGGGTGCGATGATTGGCCGCACCGGATTTGTCGGCGACCTGCTCTACAGCGTGGCGGTCTCGGGCTTCATCTATCCCATCATCGGGCACTGGGCCTGGGGACCGGATGGCTTTCTCGCCACGATGGGTTCGGCGGGCTTCTTTTTGCCGGGACTTGGGCAGAGCTTCCATGACTTCGCCGGTTCGACGGTGGTCCATACCATCGGCGGCGTGATTGCGCTGGCGGGTTCGCTGGTGCTGGGGCCGCGCATCGGGCGCACGTTCAAGCGCGACGGCGGCGGGCCGATGATGCCGCACGACCTGACCATCGCTGCATCCGGCGGACTGCTGCTCTGGTTCGGCTGGTACGGGTTTAACCCCGGCAGCACGCTTTCGGCGATGGACTTCGAGGGCATCGGTCGCGTCTCGGCCAATACGACGCTGGCTGCGTGCGCCGCCGGTTTGACGGCCATGTTTGCTGCGTACTTCATGAGCAAGAAGTGGGACATCAGCTTCACGGTCAACGGCTTTCTCGCAGGGCTGGTCGCGATTACCTGCCCCTGCTACTGGGTCAGCCCGACGGGCGCCATCATGCTCGGTGGCGTCGCGGGAGTGATTGTCGTGTATGGAGTTGAGCTGCTGGAGTGGCTGCGCATCGACGATCCCATCGGCGCGGTGCCGGTACACGGCATCTGCGGCATCTGGGGCACGCTGTCGCTGGGACTCTTCGCCGTGGGCAAATACGGAGCGACCGGACCGCTGGCTCCGGACAACAGCGCGCCGCTGAAGGGTCTCTTTTACGGCGGCGGCTTGACGCTGCTGAAGGCGCAGTTTATCGGCAGCGCGATCGTCACCTGCTCGACCTTTGCGGTGGCGATGCTGGTGATGTGGCTGGTGAACCTGACGGGTACGCTGCGAGTTTCGAAGGAGGGCGAGCTTTATGGGCTCGACCTGCACGAGCATGGCATCTCGGCGTATCCCGAGTACGTCATCACATCGCTTGGCACGCCTTCAGAAGCGCCGCCCTCCCATCACTGATGGCAGGGCCGGGAAGGGCGGATGCATCGCCCTTCCCGGCGCTCTCTCTTGAACGTCAGCACCGATCAGCATTCAACCCGACGAAAGTCGATGCGAGGAGAACATGATCAAAGTAGAGGCGATTGTACGGCCAAGCAGGTTTGACCAGATCAAAGAGGCGCTCTCGGAGCTGGGTGTCGAGGGCATGACGGTGTCGGAGGTTCGCGGCCATGGCCGCCAGAAGGGCCACAGCGAGACCTACCGTGGGCGCGAGTACGAGGTGAGCCTCATCCCGAAGCTGCGCATCGAGCTCGTCGTCGCGGACAACCGCGTCGAGCCGGTGCTGGAAGCCATTCTGGCCAACGCTGCTACAGGCGAGATCGGTGACGGCAAGGTGTTCCTGTACAAGGTGGAGGACGCCATCCGCATCCGTAACCGCCAGCGCGGCGACGTTGCGCTGTAACTGGATTACTGGCGCGCGGTGTCCTGGGGGGCGGGACGCTTGCGCGCCGGGGGTTCCACGGGATCGAGCCTGACGCCGCCGATGGCAATCTGCAGGAACGCCTTGGCGGCGTGCGTGAGGGATTTTTCCTTCAGGTAGATGAGACCCAGGTCGCGTGACATGCGCAGCTCGTCCATTTTGACCACGGCAATGTCGCCGGCCTTGATCTCGGCCTCGATGTTGACGCTGGGCAGGAAGCCGATGCCGAGCCCGGCGCGCACGAATCGCTTCATCAGTTCGCTGCTCTCGACCTCCATCACCGTCTTCGGGTAGACGTCGTGCATGCGGAAGAGGTTCAGCAGCAGGTCGCGCTGGCGGCCCTGTTTGGGAAGCAGAAATGAATGCTGCGCGATGTCCTTAGGCCCGGGGCTTGTTACGGAGCACAGCGGGTGTCCCTTGGGAGTAGCGAGGACAAGCTCGTCTACGTGGATGGTCTCGACCATGAACCGCTTGTCGGTAACGGGCAGCGAGACGACGCCGAAGTCGACCTCGCGGGCCAGCAGGGCTTCGATGGTGCGTGACCGCTCGGCGCGGGCGATCTTGAGCGCGACTTTGGGGAAGTGCTTTTTGAATTCGGCGAAGACGTCGGGCAGCACGTAGAGGCTGGTGGACTCCTGCGCGCTGATGGAGATCTCGCCGCGCGGCGAGCGGCGCTGCTCGGAGATCATCAGCAGCAGATGGCGCTGGCAGTCGAGGGCATGTTCAGCGAAGGGCTCGAAGACGCGGCCTGCGGCGGTGAAGGTAATCTTGCCGCCCTTGCGGTCGAAGAGGCGTTCGCCTACCTCGCGTTCGAGCGAAAGAATCTGTGCGGAGACGGCAGGCTGCGTGATACGCAGTTTTCTGGCCGCCCGTGAGAAGCTCTTCTGGTGCCAGACCTCGAGAAATGTCTTCAGTTGTTCAAAGTCCATGGGCGATGCTCCGTCGTGCAGGAGGTCGATTTCAAGGCTAGCACTCGCCGGGGGAGATCGACGGCCGGAGGGGATACCTCTCCCTGGCGCGGACCGATGCAAAACGCAGATTTCCTTCGGGAATGACAACAAAAAACGAGTGCAAGGACGAAGCGCAGATTCCCTTCTGGACTGACAACAAAAATGGGGAAGTCGCGTCCCTTCAAAGGCAGGACTGGTTCAGAGCTTCCTTAGAATGTCCCTGATTTCGGAAACATTCTTGTAACGAGAGGAACATTCACAAAGAGCAGACAGGTGAGCAGAGCGACACAGATGAAGAGCAAGACCATCAGCCTGCGTTCCCGGAAGAGTTTCTCAGGGTTCTGGACGGCGCTGTCTTCTTCAAACGAGAGCTTGAAATACTCGGCCATGAGGAGCGCGACCACCGGGAACGCCAGGACCATCTCCATCCGGTAACGCATGATGAATGCGCCGAAGAAGAGCATCGCCGTGGCTGCGTAAAAGACAATCGAGTTGAGGAGGCTTTCCTCGCTATAGCGCAGGAAGGACTTCCGATACCAACCGGCCTGCTCGCACCCGAGCTGGCGATATTCGCTGAAGCGCTTGAGGCCCATGAAGTAGGCACCGAGCATCCAATACGCGATCAGCAGGGAAACGGGTGGCATCACAAATGAGCTGACGATATACCAGCCGACGCAGAACCGAAGCGGGTTATTGATGGCCTCCGAGATGACGTCGAGATAGGGGACATCTTTCGACCGGATCGGCGCGACGTTGTAGATACAGCCCATCAGCCAGAGTGCAATCGAAGAAAGCAGCACGCCACGGGAGACCCGACCTGCCAGAGCGAAACCAAGCGCCGCGAGCATGAGCCATTGGAGATAGGCGACAGGGCGGTGGACCAGTCCCTGCGCCGCTGCGCGCATACACTTTGACGGATGCAGTCTGTCGAACGGCGCATCGAGCAACTCGTTGAGAACGTAGTTGCTGCTGGCGACGGCAGTCACGGCAAGGAGGCCGACAATCGCCTGCAACAGAAGATGCGTGGATGGGCGGACGTGGCCGATGACCAGAGCAACCGCGATTCCGGGGAGCACGAAGAGCTGCTTGACGGAGTGGTCCAGACGCAGCAGCGAAAGGTGTCCACGCACGCGCTCTGACGAGATGGCAGGTGTTCTGAGAAGCGTATCTTGCGACATAGGCAGCGTTTTCCTCGCTTACAGCATCAGTTTGCAGACCGCAATCGCTGCGTTTCGATAGGGGCATGGGAACGAGGTACGCGACCCAGCCGGGAGAAGAATCCAGTTGACGCCATAATCCTGCAATCGCTGAACACGTTCCTGATCGCTCTCCTGATTCAAGTCCAGCTCCGCATTTGCGCGCTGGCTCCACTCGGGAGCAATGTCAGGAAAGAGAGAGGCGAGGCCCTCGTCTTTGGTATCGGTAAGGATGCTTCTCTGGGAGATGGCCCGGAATCCGAGAGAGGCCCCTCCGGGCTGGTGGAAGATCGCCGGGTCCGTGGCAAAGACTGCTCCGGGCGGTGTATTGGAGCGAATCCAAAGGAATGCCTGTTCCGACGGATTCCCTGGGCTTCCCGCCGGCCACTCGATGTGAGCGGATGCGGGATATGATTGCAGATCGCCCACGAACATGGCGGCACCCGCAAACAACAGCAGCAAGACGGCCATCCCGCGGCTCCGGCTCCACACATAAGAGAACACAAAACCGCCGAGCAGGATGACGCCAAGCGCGTAAATCATCTGGAACGATTTCAGCACTTGCAGGCGCATGAGGAGGTCCGGATGGTTCGCATGCACCAGACAGAGTGAAGCCAGAAAGGAAGTGCTTCCGATGAGTACGCAGGCGGCGCAGGTTATCCGGGCAAGACGAGATGGAGTCCGCATCCGGCTGGCAAGCGCCATCAGGATGAGTGGCGCAATCAACCCGATGATTTCATACCAGTGCCAGCGCGAGAGAAAGTAATAGTCTCTGCTCAAAACTGCTTCTCGATAGACACTGGAGACAGGAACGCGCAGGTCGATGAACTTAATGAGTACGCAGAGCGCGAAGCCGGCGGCGCATACGCCAATCGCTGCTCTTGTCTGTTGACGGTCCAGCAGCGCGAAGATCAGGAGATAGCCGATCAGATAGATCCCCATCAAAGGGTGGACCGCAAGCGTCAGCAAACTGAATAGAGCGGCCCGCTTCCATGAGCGGTCAAGACAGCCAAGAATTGCGAAAAGGCTGAGCGGAGTCGAGATGGACCGGGCGGTCAGATAGGGGTCCATGAGCAACAGGGATGTTCCGGCTGCGGGCATGGTAGAACAACATGCCGCAAACAAGGTTGCTCCCCACCAGGCAGACGGCGAATGGAAGATGTGCGACGCGAGCAGATAGCTCGCCAATAAGAACCCTGCAATCGAGAGGAGATAGACCGCCAGCAGCAGGTACGGAAGCGGCACATGCAGAAGGGACACAAGCTTCGCCATCCAGGACGAGAAGACCGAGAAGCTTGCATGGGCGCCAATGAATGTGGCGTCGGCATGAAACAGGGAGCCGTTAATCTGCTTCTCGATTTCAGCTACATAAATGGCGCCGTCCTCGCCATAGGGGTGATACCCATGCAACAGAAAAACACAGAGGGAGAGAATTCCTAAGACGCAAGCCTTGCCCGCGCTCCAGACGATCGGAGGACCATGAATCCCGAGTGGTTCCGCGATCTGGGTAGTGGACGGCGAATAAGATTGCAATACGAATCTCCTTCAGGTTCATCTGGATGGCTTTCATTTGGACGGATGACATGCGTCGGAGGTGGCGATACGAGTATCCAATCTCGCAAACAGGGTCCATTCACTGTATGTCTAGCAGAATTCCATGGAAAAGGCCAAAGTTGCCCGGAATGCTCTTTTCGAATTGCGCGGTAGACGCCGCAGGAGTCATGTCCACATAGAGAAAGCCCTTCGACATGATGGTCAGAAGGGCTAAAACTGAAGAATGGTCGGGGCGATTGGATTCGAACCAACGACCCCCTGCTCCCGAAGCAGGTGCGCTACCAGACTGCGCTACGCCCCGACTGTGGCTGCGGTGTGATGCCAATGAGTAGGGCAAGTTCCCCGGAAGTGCTCCAGATGCAGACGGTTGGGATGGCCTGCGGGAATCTGCCGTATCGACTTGCTTAGTTTAGCAGATTCTTTCGGGCTGCGGGGCGCGGCGCGGCAGCAGAGTGTGGATTGCGGCGGGGCCTCGAATGCCGCTATACTTGTGGATATGGTGTCGTTGATTCAGCGCGCGTGTTGTTGCCGGATACTCTCCGTCCGGCGCTGTCCCCGCTAACCGGCCCATTCCCTCTCACACGTCATCTTTACTTCGGCAGCCTGCTCTCTCGGGCGTTTGCCGAGACTGAGCACCCTCGGAGCATATGAACACTATGGTTGCACTTGAGAATGCAATAATCGACCCCGCCCAACTGAACCATCTACAGGCGCTTGAGGCCGAGAGCATTGCCATCCTGCGCGAGGCAGTGGCGGAGTTTGCCAAGCCGGTGATGCTGTACTCGATTGGCAAGGACTCGTCGGTGATGCTGCGGCTGGCGCAGAAGGCGTTTTATCCGGGCAAGATTCCCTTTCCGCTGCTGCACATCGATACCAGCTACAAGTTTCCTGAGATGATCACCTTCCGCGACGCCTATACGAAGGAGATTGGCGCGGAGCTGATTGTGCATCGCAACGAAGAGGCGATTGCGGCAGGAGCGGCCCCGTGGAAGCTGGGCACGCAGAACTGCTGCGGGTTGCTGAAGACGCGCAGCCTGCTCGATGGGCTTGCCGAGGGTGGATTCGACGCTGCGTTCGGCGGAGCGCGACGCGATGAAGAAAAGAGTCGCGCCAAGGAGCGGGTGTATAGCTTCCGCGACACGGCCGGGCAGTGGGACCCGAAGAACCAGCGGCCGGAGCTGTGGAGCTTGTACAACTCGCGGCTGCGCAAGGGCGAGAGCATTCGCGTGTTTCCGCTCTCGAACTGGACAGAGCTGGACATCTGGCTCTATCTGTATGCGGAGAAGATTCCGATTGTGCCGCTGTATTTTGCGCAGGAGCGTCCGCTGGTGACGCGCGGCGGCGCGATGACGCTGGTGTACGACGGCATGAATCTGCTGCCGGGCGAGAAGGTCGAGAACGTGAAGGTGCGAATGCGTTCGCTGGGATGCATGCCCTGCACGGGCGCGATTCGAAGCGAAGCGGACACGCTGCCGAAGATTATCGAAGAGCTGATGTCGTTCCGGCGGAGCGAGCGCGAGAACCGCGCGATCGACCACGATGAAGAAGGCTCGATGGAAGTGAAGAAGCGGGAGGGCTACTTCTGATGGTTGAAACGCAGGGAGCAGAACCGAGGTTCGAGGAGTTTCTGGAGGCGCATCTGGGCCAGGAGATGCTGCGGTTCACTACGGCCGGCAGCGTGGACGATGGCAAGAGCACGCTGATCGGGCGGCTGCTGCACGACACCAAGAGTGTGTATGAAGATCAGTTGGCTGCGGTGAAGAAGAGCCGCGTGAATCGCGCGGCGAATGGCCACGTGGATTTTTCGCTGCTGACGGATGGCTTGAAAGCTGAGCGCGAGCAGGGCATCACGATTGATGTGGCGTATCGCTACTTCTCGACGTCGCGGCGCAAGTTCATCATCGCCGACACGCCGGGTCACGAGCAGTACACGCGCAACATGGCTACGGGCGCTTCGACGGCGGATGTCGCCATTGTTTTGATTGATGCGAATGCGTTTCTGAAGCACGGCGGGTTGCTGCCGCAGTCGCGCAGGCATACGTATATTGCTGCGCTGCTTGGTATTCCGCATGTGGTGGCCGCGGTGAACAAGATGGACCTGGTGGGCTATTCGGAGGAGACCTTCGCTGCGATTCGTCGCGAGTTTCTGGCGATGGCGGAGCGTCTCGGCCTGCGGAGCGTAGAGATGGTTCCGGTCAGCGCGCTTGAAGGCGACAATGTGGTTGCACCCAGCGCGGCGATGCGGTGGTACGAAGGGCCGACGCTGCTGGAGTATCTGGAGACGGTGCCGCTGCGCGTTGGCGACACTGCCGGACCGATGCGGTTTCCGGTGCAACTGGTGCTCAGGCCGGATGCGAACTTTCGCGGATTTGCCGGGCAGGTGGCGCGTGGCGTATTACGTGCGGGCGAGCGCGTGGTCGCGCTGCCATCATTGCGCGAGACGGTGGTCAAGCGCATTGTCACTTACGATGGCGACCTTGCTGCTGCCGCGCCGCCGCAGAGCGTTACCGTCGAGCTGGCCGACGAGATCGATCTGAGCCGCGGCGAGATGCTGGTTGCTGCGGAGGATAGACTGCCCGAGATCAACAAGCACTTCCGCGCGATGGTGGTGTGGATGCACGAGACGCCGCTGGTGGTGGGCCGCACCTACGTTGCCAAGCACACGACGCGGACGGTGCGCGCGACGGTGCGGTCAATCCGCTACCGGATGGACGTAAACACGCTCACTGAGGTCGATGCGGTACACCTGGCGATGAATGAGATTGCCGAGGTAGAGTTCGAGACGAACCTGCCGCTATTCTTTGACCCATACGCGGAGAACCGTGCGATGGGCGCGCTGATTTTGATTGATGGCGTGACGAACGCCACGGTTGGTGCGGCGATGATTGTTGCCGCTGTTGAAGGGGCTGTCGATGAGGTCTCGCGTGCCGCGCTGGTGCTGGTGCCGGGTCGTGCGGAGTTTGCCAGGAAGCTGGTGGACGATCTCCATTTGCAGGGGCAGCGCGCGGTGAACATCGACGACGCGCTGATTCCGGATGCCGCGGTGGCCGGTGTGGTGCGCGCGTTGCAGCTTGCGGGCGTGGTTGCGGTCTCGACTCGGAAGCTGGATGCCGCGACTGTGGCTGCGATTGAGGGCTTTGCCGGAGACGATCTTGTCCTGGGCGAAGCGTTGGATGAAGCGGAGATTTTGCGGAGGGTCAGCCGGTGATTGAAGAAGCCATTGACTATGAAGCTCTGACAGCGGAAGCACTGGTGGCCGAGGTTGTGCGCGGCGCGGCAGCAGGCTCCGTATGCTTCACCAGCAGCTTTCAGACGGAAGACATGGTGGTGCTGCATATGTTGCGCAAACAACTGCACGATGTGCCGGTGATCTTTCTGGAGACGGGGTATCACTTCAAGGAAGTGATTGCATACCGCGACCGCATGACGGCAGAGTGGGGGCTGAACCTGGTGAACGCGCTGCCGATGACGACGAAAGAGGAGCATGAGAAGCAGTTCGGTCTGCTCTATATCGTTCAGCCCACGCAGTGCTGCCAGATTCGCAAGGTCGAGCCGCTGATGCGTTCGCTTGAGCCGTTCGACTGGTGGTTCACCGGATTGCGGCGAGAGCAGTCGCCGACGCGCGCCGGATTGAAGAAGATGGAGAACCACACCACGCCGACGGGCAAGCACATGAAGAAGGTGAGCGTGCTGGCGGACTGGACGTGGGCCGACGTGACGAAGTATGCGGAGACGCACGGCATCCCGCAGCTTGAACTCTACGCGCGCGGCTACACCAGCATCGGCTGCGAGCCCTGCACTGCGATTCCCGAGGCGGGTGCGGACCCGCGCAGCGGACGCTGGGGCGGCAAGAAACTCGAGTGCGGCATCCATACGTTCTCCGAAAAGAGCTGAAGGGTACGCAACGTAGCTTGTGGAAGGGCCGGTCTTTCCGGCCCTTTCGTGTCTTTGGGAAGCTATCTGCAACAGAGGGTTAAGGTTTAAAGTGAGTACATGATCGAGCGCAGGCGCATCATTCGGCTTTGGAAGGAAGGTGGCGCCTCGGTGCTGGTGACGCTGGTGCGGGCGGCCGGGTCGAGCTACCGCAGGCCCGGCGCGCGGCTGCTGCTCGGATCTGCGGGCACATACGCCGGGACGATCAGCGGCGGATGCCTGGAGGCGGAGGTCATCCGCAAGGCCGCGTGGATGGTGCGCGACGGCGCGGTGGTTGAGCGCTACTCGACGATGTTTGACGACACGGCTGAGGTACCGTTTGGCCTGGGCTGTGGCGGCGTGGTCGATCTGCTGGTCGAACCGGCGGGAACGCCTGAGTTCGATGCGCTGATGATGGCGATGGAGCGGTCGCTCGCCGGAGAACGATCTGTGGTCGTGACCTGGCTGCCGGGAGACGGCAGAAGCCTGCGCCGCGTGGTGTTGCGCGAGGGAGCGGTGGTGTTCGCGAGCGAAGGGCTTACTGAAAAGAAGCTGGTCTGTGCTGCCGGGTTGCACGCCGGGGAAGAATACGAAGGTCGGTATGTCGAAGAACTAGGCGCGCCGCAGCGACTGTTTGTGATTGGCGCGGGCGATGATGCGAAGCCGCTGGTGAGCATGTCTGCGCTGCTGGGCTGGAGCGTGATTGTCGCCGATGGCCGCACGCAGTTGGCAAAGGCCGAACGGTTTACTGAAGCAGAGCACGTGGTCGCTCTTGCTGATGCGGGCGTTGCCGGACTTGGGATTCGTGCCGAAGATGCGGTGGTGCTGATGACGCACAGCTACGAGCAGGACCGCGAGATGCTCGCCGCACTTTTGCCGGTTGCGCCTCGGTATCTGGGGTTGCTTGGCGCGCGGCACAGGAGTTCGCTGCTGGTCAGCGAGGCGGCGGCGAAACTTGGCTGGGACGTCACGCAGTGTTGCGCTCGCATCTTCGCTCCGGTAGGCATGGACCTGGGCGGCGATGGCGCGGAGGCGATTGCGCTCTCCGTGATGGCTGAGGTGCAGGCGGTGTGTCAGGGAAAGATCGCCGCGGCGCGGAGGCTCACGGCTGATGACGTGGCGCGGTATCTGAAGGAGGGCGGAGCTTCGCGGTATCTTGCGCAGTGCGCGCTCGGTATTCAATCACAGGACGCTCGATGAGAACGGCTGCTGTCGTTCTGGCGGCGGGTGCATCGACGCGGTTTGGATCGCCGAAGCAGCTTGCGCGACTGGACGGCGAGACGCTGCTGGAGCGAGCAGTGCGCGTGGCGCGAGAAGCTGGATGCTCTCCGGTTGTCGTTGTGTTGGGGGCTTCGGCTGCGCAGATTCGGACTGAGTGTTCGTTGAGCGACGCGCATGTCGTGGTGAATGATGACTGGGCTACCGGGATGGGCGGCTCGATTGCCTGCGGTGTGCGCGCGTTGCATGAGGTGGACGGGTGCGTCGTGATGACCTGCGACATGCCTGCGGTCACGTCTGCGCACTTGCGACGGCTGGCGACCTCCGGTGAACTGGCTGCTTCGGCGTATGCCGGACGGCGCGCCGTGCCTGCGTATTTTCCTGCTGCAATGTTTGATGAGTTACTGAAACTGCATGGCGATGCTGGTGCGCGCGAATTGCTGCGCGCCGCGAAGTCGCTGGAGTTGACCGGCGGCGAGCTGGATATAGACACGCCTGAAGACTTATAGCTATTTCCTCCGAGGCGTAGCTTCCTTACAAAAAAAGGAGTGATAACAAATCCCGCTTCGAAGGATGAGGTCGCGAGGACTCTATCTTCAGGGAAAATGCTCTACAGGGTGCGGAGAAACTCTTCAAGAAGGTTTGAGGCCACGTTGGCGCGGTAGCTCGCGGTGCTGCGGATATCGTCGATGGGCTTCGCTTCTGCAATCAGTGCGGCGCGTGCCTGGGCAATGGCCTCTGTCGTAACGGACTTGTTGAGCAGTGCTTGCTCTGCTGTCGCCAGACGTGTTGGCACTTCGCGGAGGCTGGCGGCTGCGATGCGAATATCTTCGATGATGTCTTTGTTCACGCGCGCCACGGCGGCAAGAGCTGTTTTCGAGATGGCCTGCGCGTTTCGCGTTCCTACTTTGCGAATGTAGTGTTTGTAACCGTCCATGTTGCGGAGCAGCGTGATGCTGTGGAGCAGCTCGTCCGGCGCGAGCGCGGTCTTCTTATAGCTGAGATGAAATTCGCGATAGGGCATCGTTCGTTCGCCGCGCGCAGAGACGAGCGTGGCGGCGGCGTTGTAGACGAGCAGGGCGGGCGGCGAGTCGGCTGCGGGGCTGGCGTTGACGATGTTGCCGCCGAGCGTGGCGCGGTTCTGGTTGGCGATGCCGCCGGTCCAGCCTGCGGCCTGTGCGAGCAGAGGGAACTCGCGCTCGATCACCGCGTGACGGCGGATGTCGGTGAACGTGCTGGCAGCGCCGATGATAACGGCGTCTGAGGTGGCTTCGATGAAGCGAAGCTCTTCGAGGCCCCACAGCGAGATGAGTTTGCGCGGCTGGAGATGGCCTGCGCCGAAGGCCACCATCAGCTCCGTGCCGCCGGCGATGGGCGTGTAGCGTTCGGTCGAGCTTGCGAGCACTTCAAGCACGGCATCGAGCGAGCCGGGGGCGATGAGGTCGTATTGAGCGGCGTTTGAGCGCATAAAGACAGGGATCAGGGAACAGGGATCAGGTTTGCGGCTTGTTGGACTGCCTTGAAGATGCGAGCGTAGCCGGTGCAGCGGCAGAGGTTTCCCGCGAGGCCCTCCTGAATTTGCACGAGCGTCGGTTGCGGATGATGCTGGAGCAGGTGATGCGTAGCGAGGATCATGCCCGGCGTGCAGATGCCGCACTGCGCTCCGCCTTCTTCGAGGAAGCATTGCTGAATGGGGTGCAGTCGCTGCTCGCCTGCGAGTCCTTCGATGGTCGTGATCTGCGCTCCGTCGGCTTGCAGAACGGGCACGAGGCAGGAGTTGACCAGGTCGCCGTTGACGATGACGGCGCAGGCCCCGCACTCGCCTTCGCCGCAGCCCTCCTTCGTGCCCGTGAGATGGAGGTCCTCGCGCAACACGTCGAGAAGCCGCTTCATCGGCGGGGCTTCGATAGCTCTCTCTTCGCCATTGATTGTGGAGATGATGGTCATGCTGCTGTCTCCGCAGTGGTTAGTGCGACGGCGATAGCTTGAGCGGACGCGGCTGCCATGCGCTCGTAGATGTCTTCGGGGAGCAGGGGGATTTGGGTGAAGGCGATGCCGGTGGCCTGCTCGATGGCGTTCAGGATGGCGGGCGCGGGGCCGTCCATAGGCAACTCGCCGATGCCCTTGGCTCCGCCGGGACCGTGCGGGCAGGGGACCTCTTCAAACGAGACGTGCATCGGCGGGACGTCGGCGCTGGTTGGGATGATGTAGTTGGTCATCTGGTTGTTGGCGAGCGTACCGTTCTGCCAGATGCATTTTTCGTAGAGCGCGTAGCCGATGCCCTGCGCGATGCCGCCTTCGATCTGACCTGTGGCGAGCGTGGGATTGAGCACGCGGCCTACCTCCTGTAGTGCGTGGAAGTCCGTGACCTGCGCGGTGTAGGTGTTCGTATCGACGGCGACCTCGGCGATGTAGACAGCCCAGGCGTAGGCGGGGTAAGCGTCGCCGGAAAATCGCTCGTCGTCCCAGAAGATGCTGGTGACTGGTTCGTACTCGACCGTGGAACGAAGCTCTCCGTGCAAGCCAAGATAGATGATCGCCGCGCGGCGAAAATCTTCGGGAGTGAAGTCTTCAGGCAGATGGCCGCTTTGCATGAGGATGCTGAGCAGCTTTTGTGCGGCGCGTTCGACAAGTTTGCCGACGACCATCGCAGTGCGACTGGCGACGGTGGGGCCGGAGTTGGGAACAACGGAAGTGTCGGGCTGCGCAATGAGGATGTCATCGTAGGGCAGGTGCAGCGTCTCGGCCGCGATCTGGCAGAGGATGGTGTTGGTGCCCTGGCCGAACTCGGTGGAGGAGACGAGGATGCGCGGCTGTCCTGCTGGTGTCAGCTCGATGGTGACGACAGAAGCGAGGCGGCGCTCGCCCGAGCCGGTGAAGCCTGCTCCGTGAAAGAACGAGGCGATTCCGATCCCCTTCTTGATGGTCGAGCCTGGATTTTCTTTTGCGAACTGCGTGCGTTTGGCGTGATAGCCAGACTCTTCGAGCGCGCGCGTGAGCAGGCGGTCGAGGTCTACGGGGTCGCTGAGAAGCTGGCCGGTCGCCGTGCGGTCGCCGGTTGTCAGGAAGTTGCGGCGGCGGACTTCTTCCGGCGCGAGGCCGAGGGTGTGCGCGATCTTGTCCATGTGGCGCTCGATGGCGAAGATGCTCTGCGGTGCGCCGAAGCCGCGAAATGCTCCGTGCGGCGGAATGTTGGTAGCGACGGCTTTGGCGCGCACGGTGAGGTGCGGCCAGTGGTAGGGGCCGGGCGCGTGGATGGTTCCGCGCGACAGGACGACGGGCGAAAGCGTGACGTAAGCGCCGCCGTCGATGGTGAAGTCGATCTCGCCTGCCAGCAGTTTTCCATCATGGCTGACGGCGGTGCGGATGCGCGTGCGCGAAGGGTGCCGCTTGGTGGTGGCTGCCATGTCTTCGGCGCGGTCGTAGCAGAGCTTGACCGGGTGGCCGGACTTCATCGCAAGCAGCGCGGCGTGGCAGCCGATGACTGAGGGAAAATCTTCCTTGCCGCCGAAAGCCCCGCCGGTCTCGGTCTGGATGACACGGCACTTTTCGGCAGGCAGGCGGAAGACGTGCGCGAGCGCCTCGACGAGGTAGTAGGGGCACTGCATCGATCCCCTGACGGTGATGCCTTCGGTGGTCGAGTACTCCGCAATAACGCCGTTATTTTCGATGTAGAGCTGTTCCTGCGCGTCGGTGCGGTACTCGCCTTCGACGATGAAGTCGGCGCGCTGCCAGACTTCATCGGGTACTGGCTGCCGGTCCTTCTGGAGCAGGAACGTTTTGAAGGTGTTGTCTTCGCCCCAGATGATCCCCTTCCCCGATTCCGAGTCTTCGATGGTGAAGACGGCAGGAAGCTCCTCGTAAGCGATGTTGACGGCGGCGACGGCAGCGGGCAGAGCGGCGCGGTCAGGGTGGGCCAGCAGCAGAATCGGCTCGGCCACGTGATTGACACGGCCCGAGGCGAGACAGGGCTGGTCGCTTGTAACGTGCACGATGGCGTTTTCGCCGGGAATGTCGGCAGCCGAGACGATGGTGAACTCGTGCCATGGGATTGCCGGACCGAAGGTGATGGAGACGATGCGGCCTCGGGGAATGGCGCTGCGCACAGTGGCTCCGTACCACATGCCGGGCAGCGTGAGGTCGTCCACGTAGCGGGCTCGCCCCGTGACTTTCGCCGCACCCTCTTTACGAGGAGAAGGTTGGCCTACGATCTGACGCTGGTTCGCCATCGACGTTGGACAAGGATAGAACGGATTTTGGCCCAGGTCAGCGCCGTCCTTTGTCTGCGCCGATTTTACTTGCGCTTCGCCGCCTTGCGCTTTGTTGTTCTGCTCGATGGCGGAGACGGCGTTTTGCCCTTTTTCTTCGCCGCCGCGGGTTTGACGGCGGCGATGACCCGGCTCGCAACAGGCGAGCCAAGCCCGGTGCAGGCGTCCCAGCCGGGGCCTGCGGAGAAGGCGCCATTGTTGCCCGAGGTGATGTCGCGGAAGGCGACCTTCGCTTTCGCGGCGTAGATGGACGGTTGCAGCAGGCCAGCGGATTTGCCGTTTTGCGCGTTGGCCACGGCAATCAGTCCGGCCCAGAGCGGTGCCACGGCGCTGGTGCCTCCTATCACCAGGTTCTGCCCGTCCACGCGGATGCTGTAGCCGGTTGCGGGGTCGGCGTCTCCTGCAACATCGGGGACGCCGCGGCCGCCCGCGCTGTTCGTGGGCTTGGGCACGCCTGCGCCGGACTGCCACGACGGGAGCGGGAAGACATTGCTGACGCCGCCGCCGGTTGCGCCTTCGTTGCTGGCAAGTTCGTTCCAGACCACCTCGGAGCTGATCGTGGAATTGCCGGCAATCAGCTTCGTCCCGCCGCAGGCGAGCACGTGTGGGCTTGACGCGGGGAAGTCCACATTGTTTCCCGTGACCCCGTCGAAAGAGCCATTGTCACCTGCGGCCACTGTCATCGTGATGCCAAGCGCGGCGGCACTCTGGCAGGCGGAGTCGAGCGCGGTCATGGCCTGTCCGGTCCAGTTCACCTCAGCCGTGCCCCAACTGATGGAGACGACGCTGGGATTGTTCGTGCTGTCGTGAACAGCCGTGGAGATCGCATCAATAAATCCCTGATCGGTGTTGGGCGCAAAATAGACGACGACGTTTGCGCCGGACGCGACGGCGGCGGCAATCTCGATGTCGAGCATCACCTCGCCGTCCGCGCTGTTGGCATTGCCGGGCGAGTTTTTGCCGCCATCGACGGAGACCGCAGTCACCTTGGGAGCTGGTTGGTTGAGCGACTTGAAGTAGGTAGCCAGGTCGGCGGTGCGATAGCCTCCGCCCAGTTCGATGATGCCGATGGTCTGGCTCTTGGCAGAGGAGTTCGACGGCCATTGATAAAGCTGCGCAACCTGCACCGGCGTAAACGACCCGTTCGCGGTATTTGCGTGTGCAATGACCGCGTGCGGGCTGGCGAAGCCCCGTGCCTGCGCGGCGCGGGAGGCTGCGTTTCCCTGCTGCCCGGCGATGCGGAAGTGAGGCTGCGCCTGCGGCCGGTTGTCGAGACCGAGCACGGCTTCCACATATCCGATGAGTTGGCGGGGTAGCGTAATGCCGCCTTTGCGAACACGATACGTATTGTCGCCGATCGTCTGGTGCGCCAGCGTGACGCCGAAGGCGCGCTGCATGGCCGCGACGGTGCCGGTCAGCTTGACGGTGCGGTGTTCGGGTGCAGGTGTGTCGGGTGAGATATTGAGGCCGTAGTCTTTGGCAAAGGCACGGACCAGCTTGACGGCGGCGGGATCCGCTCCGTGACGCTGACGAAGCTGGGCGCGGGTCAGGCGCTCTTTCCCCAGACGGTTGGCGGCTTTGAAGGGCTGCTTCCGTTTGACGAGCACCGAGACGGTGATGGTCTTGCCTGAAGGCGGCGCAGCTTCCTTGGCGGTGATGCCGGCTGCGATGCCGAATGGTTGCTTTTCGCTGCCGGGCAGAACGGCGCGGCTTTGCGGGGCTGAGTGCGGAGTGGATGTTCGGGTAGCCATAGGTCCTCCTGAGACGGGAAGTAGGATGCGGGACCGAGAGACAAGGCCTTGAGTCTGCGGCTGTTACTCTTGTTCTGCTTTTCTCAGCTGCCGGGCCTCTATGAAGGACGCCTGGCTTAACGATATGATTTTCGTATTTGAAAAAGCAGTTTTCAGCCGTGCAGGGGACCCGGGAGGAAAGTGTGACGGAGCGGATCGACGCGCACCACCATCTGTGGAAGTATACGGCGGCCGAGTATGGCTGGCTAGACGGGCCGATGGGGCGGTTGCAACGTGATTTTCTACCCCACGACCTGACGCGCGAAACGGCGGCTGCGGGCATCGATGGGACGGTGGTGGTGCAGGCCCGCCAGACGGTGGAGGAGACGCACTGGCTGCTCAACCTGGCCGATACGTGCGATGCGATTCGCGGAGTTGTCGGCTGGGCGCCGATTGCGAGCCCGGATTTTCCCGCCATGATGGAGGAGTTTGCCGGCAGACCCAAACTGAAGGGACTGCGGCATGTGATTCAGGGAGAGAAGGATGAGCGATACATCCTGCGTGAAGACTTCAATGCCGGAATTCGCGCGATCGAAGGAAGCGGACTGGTCTACGACATCCTCATCTACGAGCGGCATCTTCCGCAGACGATTGAGTTTGTAGACCGTCATCTGAATCAGGCGTTCGTGCTGGACCACATGGCCAAGCCGCTGATTGCCGCGGGCGAGATGGAGCCGTGGGCCCGGCTGATGCGCGAGCTGGCGCAGCGCGAGAACGTATGGTGCAAAGTCTCAGGTCTGGCAACAGAGGCAAACTGGACCGCATGGAACGCCGAGACGATGCGGCCCTACCTCGACGTGGTCGTCGAAGCATTTGGACCGAAGCGGCTGATGGCAGGGTCGGACTGGCCGGTCTGCCTGGTGGCTTCGCAGTATCGGCAGTGGTTCGAGATGCTGCGCCACTACTTCGCGGGATTCAGCAGAGAGGAGCAGAACGCCGTATTCGGCGGCACTGCGATTGAGGTATACGGATTAGCATGAAAGCATTTCGTCTGGATGGGCCGGAAGTTGCCGGAGTCGTGGATGTGCCGGAGGTCGCCGCGGGCACGGGCGAGGCTCTGCTGCGCGTGAAGATGGTGGGGATGTGCGGCACGGACCTCAACACATTTCGCGGACGCAACGCGATGGTGACGTTCCCGCGCATTCCCGGACACGAAGTGGCGGCGGAGGTTGTCTCGGGCGGCGGAGAGATTGCTGCCGGCACGCTCGTTACGCTCTCACCTTACACAAGCTGCGGTCAGTGTCCTTCGTGCCTGCGCGGGCGCGTGAATGCCTGTCAGTTCAACGAAACGATGGGCGTGCAGCGCGACGGCGCGATGACGGAGTTCATCAGCGTGCCGAGGGAGAAGCTGTACGCTGCGAAGCTCGGCGCAAAGGAGCTTTGCCTGGTCGAGCCTCTCACGGTGGGGTTTCATGCGGCAGCGCGGGGCCGCGTGACTGCCGACGATGCGGTCGCGGTCTTTGGATGCGGCGGCGTTGGGCTTGGTGCGATTGCAGCCTCGGCGTTTCGCGGAGCAGAGACCATCGCCATCGACATGGATGACGCCAAGCTGGAGATCGCGCGGAAGGCCGGCGCGAAGCATGTCATTCATGCGAAGAACGAAGACCTGCACGAGCGCCTACAGGCCATCACCGGCGGTCGCGGACCGGATGTGATGATTGAAGCGATCGGGCTGCCCCAGACATTTCGCGCTGCGGTCGAGGAGGTTGCGTTCACCGGCCGCGTGGTCTACATCGGCTATGCCAAGGAGCCGGTGGCCTATGAGACCCGGCTCTTTGTGCAAAAGGAACTCGACATCCTGGGCTCGCGCAATGCACTGCCGGAGGACTTTCGCCAAGTGATTCGGATGCTGGAGTTGAAGCGGTTCCCTGTAGAGGATGCGGTGAGCGCGATGGTGTCGCTCAACGATGCTGCGCGGATACTGGCTGAGTGGAGTGCCGCGCCCACGAAATTTACCAAGATCATGGTTGAGGTGGGTTGAGATGCGGATGACGATGGATAGTTTTCTGCTGTAGCATGAGGGGCGTGTGATTGCGCTCCCATAAAGGAAAATTCGAGCGAATGGCGAGGGAAGTTCAATGCAGATTTCAGTGCCGGTAACAAAGACCGGAGAGCAGAAGGCGGATGGAAAGAAGCACCCGGTCTTTCCGGTCGGGCACCTGTGGCCTTTTGTGCTGGTCACTGTGCTGTTTTTTCTGTGGGGCATGTCGAACAACCTGACCGACATTCTGGTGCAGCAGTTCAGGAAGTCATTCGAGCTGTCGCAGTTCAGTGCGCAACTGGTGCAGACGGCGAACTTCTTCGGTTACTTCTGCCTGGCCATTCCGGCGGCGCTGGTGATGCGGCGCTGGGGCTATAAGACCGGCATGGTGCTGGGGCTGGTGCTCTTCGGCACAGGCATGATTCTCTTCTGGCCCGCCGCGGCCAGCGGCCAGTACGCGCCGTTTCTGGTGGCGCTGTTCACGGTGGGCGGCGGCGCGTCGATTCTCGAAACCGCGGCCAACCCGTTCATCGCGCAGTTCGGCGACCCGGCCACCTCCGAGCAGCGGCTCAACTTTTCGCAGGCGTTCAACCCTCCGGGCACAATTACCGGCGTTATCATCGGCACCTACTTCATCTTCTCGGGTGTCGAGAAGACGAGCACGCAGGTTGCTGCGATGAAGGCTGCGGGCACCTACCACGCCTATCTGCACACAGAACTGCTGCGCGTGGTGCCGACGTACCTGACCTTTGGCGCGATTGTGCTCTTGTGCGCGCTGATACTTGGCATGACGAAGTTTCCGGTCATCACCTCTGAACACGAAGGCGAAGGCGAAGACCACGGCAGCTTTGCCGAACTGGCGCGGCAGCCGCTCATCTGGATCGCCGTTGCTGCGAACTTCTGCAATGTAGGCGCACAGATCTCTTCGTGGAGCATGCTGATCCCCTACATGAAGCAATACACCGTGGTCAGCGAACGCACTGCCGCACACTACCTGACCGCTGTCCTGATCTCGATGGCGGTCGGGCGCTTCGTCTCCACACCGCTGATGCGCTATATCCGGCCGAGCCTGATGCTCGCGTTTTACGGCGTCTTCAATACGGTGCTCATGATGATGGCTGCGCTCAGACCAGGCATGATGGGTGCCTGGGCGGTGGTGGCGAGCGGATTCTTCATCTCGGTCATGTACCCCACTATCTTCGCTCTGGGCCTGAAAGGCCTGGGACGCAACACGAAGCTGGGCGGGTCGCTGCTGGTGATGGCGATTGTCGGCGGAGCGATCTTTCCGCCGGTCGGCGGTTTGATCGCCAAACACACGGGAGGGTGGGCGCTGGGGTATCTGGTGCCGATGGTTGGATTCGCCGGCGTGGCCGTGTATGGTTTCTTCCAGGCCAGGCAGCGGACACTGCTCTCGGGACCGGCCTACTGATTTGTATCGAGTCAGAAATGGCGCAGGTTGTCCGGGGGCGGAGCCTTGTAGCCTGCGCCGGGTATGTTGTCGAAGTCGCGCTCAACATTCTTCTCCAAAGAACGGCTGACGATCTCGCGTGAGCCCAATCCAACGGCAAGCGCGAGCGTCAGCACGATGCCGCCGAAGAGAATCCCGAAGGCAAGCTCCACCACGACGCCGCCGAGTTGAAGGTGGTCCAACACCATGGCCGCCGTCAGCACCAG
Organism: Edaphobacter sp.; assembly: GCF_035763405.1. NCBI lineage: Bacteria > Pseudomonadati > Acidobacteriota > Terriglobia > Terriglobales > Acidobacteriaceae > Edaphobacter > Edaphobacter sp. The sequence goes on along the minus strand of NZ_DASUBE010000054.1, from coordinate 16,912 downwards.
CACCAGCCACTTCACGCCGAGCGAGAGAAAGCGCGCGTACTGGAGCTTCGCATTGACAGCGCCAATCAACACGGACCGCGCGAGAAAGCGCGCGATGATGGTGCCGACAATGAGCAGAACGATGGCGCCTACAGCGCGACTGAGATACGGAATAATCATCAGCGATAACTGCTGGTCGCCGGGATACGCCGCATCGAACGCCGAAACGCCGATGAAGCAGCCAATCACCACCATCGCCCAGAAGACGATGCGCGCCACCAGTTGAGTGGGGCTGTGCGAAGGCACCCAGTCGGAGACGGCGTGAATCGAGTTGCGCGCCAGTCGCTCATCGAAGCGGGCCGACGTCAGGATGCGCCTGAGCAGCGCAGCAACACCGGCGCCGATGAGCGTGAGGACCAGGATGGCGACGAGCAGGGCAAACAACGCGGGTAGAAAGCTGGCAAGTTTTACCATCACGCGATGGGTGGATTGGCTGAGCGCGAGTTCGACTTGTTGCCACATGGTGTGTGCTCCTGTCATCTAACTTCTATCTCCCGGTTTTGACGCATATTGCCGGTCAGGGGTTGAAGCGGTCGGGCCACCGCCACCGCGAGACGAAGTAGGGTTTGCTGATTTCAAAGGCAGCGGCCTGCTCCTGAATGTGCTGCTCCGGCGTCGGAGTGTTTGAGGCAGTCAGCATGAGGTGGGACGCGGCCCATGCGAGATATAGCGGAGTCAGCGCCCCGAGCAGGTGGCCGCGGTTGATGGTGCGCAGACGATAGGCCAGGATGAAGTCGTAGACGATGCGTGTCCACAACTCGTCCGGCATACGGAAAGATGTTGCCGGAGACGCGTGAAGTTTTTTGAGCCCAAGCAGCGAGTTGGGCGGTAAGACGAGCGCCCAGATGTCATGCAGATTGGCATAGGCAAGACGAAAGGTTTCGATCATCGAGGAGACATCCGGCGCAGACTCGGCGGCAGACAGCGGAGGAAGCGGCTGACGCAGCGGCAAGGGCGTGCGCGCACGCTGCCAGAAGGAAGCCTTGGCATCGACTTCGGCAAACAGCGATCCTGTGATGAGGGCAAGCTGTGAGTTGAGGTCGCCGGCGGCGGCGTGAGGAATGGCGCGCGGGCCGATGTCGGCTTCGGAAATGGAGTAGCCGGCAGCGGCTGCCTCCGAAACCGGCCACAGCAGCGCCTCGGGCTGGTTTGTGCCAATGAACTTCTGTGCGACCGAAGCCATCCGCGTAACCATGCGCAGCGAAAGACCCAGGTCGATAGCCAGCGGAAAGCGCGGCCGCGTGCCGAAGAGCGCGCGCGTAACAGGAAAGAGGATGGCCGAGTTGACGAGCCCTTCATGTGGACCCAGGGTGTAGCGCGCCACTGTCAGGTCGAACGTGAGAGCGGAGGTGGCCAGCGCGCGGATGGCCTCTGGCTGCAAGGTGTGCGACTCGGGCCCCAGCAGAAGACAGGCAGCCGCCTGCTGTTCTTCGACGAGCTTCAGCGTGTTGAGAAAGTCCGCCGCAGTCAGCAGCCATGAGGCGCTGGAGGCAACCTGAGGAGCGTATTGCACCAGCCGCAGCGGGCCTCCCGAGGAGATGCCCGGCACGGCGTCAGGCGTGGCAACCAGCACCGTCTGCGCGGGGAAGGCGAGCGCGAGGTTGGCAAGCGCGGTTTCAAGCGCGCCCTGTGGCAGCGACGTGAGGCTGACAAGAAGACTGCTCGCGGGTGCTGCGACTTCCGGCGCGACATCGAGATTGGCTTGGGTGGAGGCCATCGGATTGTTCTGGTCCCTCTGCTGTTAAAGGCGTCGTCCGAATACGTGTAGTTATTCTGACGCTGAATGAAGATCGATGGCAGGAAAATATTCAGGCTGACGCGCGGCAGTTACAGCAGCTTTAGATGCGGTTGGTCTATGGAAAGACGTTGGAGGACTCAGAATGGTTATCCGGTACTGCCGGCTGTTGAAGTTCAAGCCAGAAGAAGGAGTACGGCGCAAGCGTCAACGGATAGGGCTGTGCCGTGATGGACGGGAAGGGTACATACCCGAGCATTTCAACAGGAGTGCGCCCGTTAAACTGCGCGAGATCAAGCGAGACCGGCTGCGCGAAGCGCGAGAGGTTGGCCACACACAGTACGACCTCGCTCGTGCTGGTGGCCGGATCCTCGTAGCGTCGAAGATACGCGAGCACCTTGCGGTTTTCCGGGTTCAGAAACTCCAGCGTGCCGCGCCCGAAGACATGGAAGAGCTTGCGCAGCGCGACCATATTGCGCGTCCAGTGCAGCAGCGAAGACTGGTCGGCAAGCTCGGATTCGACGTTAATGGCCTGATAGCCCCAGATGGGGTCCATGATGACGGGGAAGTAGAGCCGCTCGGGCACGGCGGTTGAAAAGCCCGCGTTGCGGTCGGAGTTCCACTGCATGGGCGTGCGCACGCCGTTGCGGTCGCCCAGATAGATGTTGTCGCCCATGCCGATCTCATCGCCGTAGTAGAGGATGGGCGTGCCGGGAAAACTGAACAGCAGCGAGTTCAGCAGCTCGATGCGGTGGCGGTTGTTGTCCAGCAGAGGCGCAAGGCGGCGGCGGATGCCGGAGTTGATCCTCATGCGCGGGTCGGCCGAGTAGGCGAAGTACATATAGTCGCGCTCGTCGTCCGTGACCATCTCCAGCGTCAGCTCGTCGTGATTGCGCAGGAACAGCCCCCACTGGCATGCATCGGGAAGCGCCGGGGTCTGCGCCATGATGTCGGTGATGGGCAGACGGTCCTCCTGTCGCAGCGCCATGTAGATGCGCGGCATCAGAGGGAAGTGGAAGCACATGTGACACTCGTCGCCGTCGCCAAAGTAGGGGCGCACCTTGTCGGGCCACTGATTGGCTTCGGCAAGGATGAAGCGGTTGGTGTACTCGGCGTCAATCGTTGCGCGGATACGGCGAATGATTGCGTGCGTCTCGGGAAGGCTCTCGCAGGCGGTGCCGTCGCGCTCGACGAGATACGGAATGGCGTCGAGACGGAAGCCGTCCACCCCCAGGTCAAGCCAGAAGCGCATCGCCTTCAGCACCTCTTCCATCACGGCGGGGTTGTCGAAGTTCAGGTCGGGCTGATGCGAAAAAAAGCGATGCCAGTAGTACGCCTTAGCCGTATCGTCCCATGTCCAGTTGGATTTTTCCGTATCGCGGAAGATGATGGGCGCGTCTTTGTAAATCTGATCGGTGGGCGACCAGACATAGAAGTCGCGCTCGGGCGAGCCGGGGGGAGCAAGACGCGCGGCCTTGAACCATGGATGCTGGTCTGAGGTGTGGTTGACGACCAATTCGATGAGCACCTGCATGTTGCGCTGGTGAGCGGCGGCAAGGAAGCGTTTGAAGTCGTCGATGGTGCCGTAGCTTGGATGGACCCCCGTATAGTCGGCGATGTCGTAGCCATCGTCGCGCAGCGGTGAAGGAAAAAAAGGCAGCAGCCACAGGCACGTGACGCCCAGGTCCTGTAAATAATCGAGGCGCGAGATGAGACCGGGAAAGTCGCCGATGCCGTCGCTGTTCGAGTCCTGAAAGGCGCGGACATGCAGCTCATAAATGATGGCGTCCTTGTACCAGAGTGGATCTGTGGCGCTGCCGGGTTTCTTCACGTGGGTCTCAGCCTTCCATGCCGGTGCAAATTTTAGCCGCCGCAATTTTATAAGAACAGATGCACAGCGCGTGGCGTGCGGTTGCTGATGGCGGCCGCAAAATGCCGGAACGGTACAACCCCGTTCACAAGATTGAGCTTCTAATTCGTTATCTGCCATTCAATCCACGCGATCTGCAACCCCGTGACTCTGGGGCACAGCGAGTTATTGGCAGAAGGGCCCGCTTCAAGGAAAGGTGCAATCTTCATGCTGAGAACTCCATGCTCCACCTACCGGCTACAGTTGCATCGAGAGTTCACCTTCGACGATGCAGCGGAGGTCGCCGGCTATCTGGCGGAGCTGGGTGTGTCGCATGTGTATTGCTCTCCATATTTACAGGCTGCTCCGGGCAGTATGCACGGATACGATGTGGTGGACCATCATCATGTAAACCGTGAACTGGGTGGCGAATCTGCACATCAGCGGTTTTGCGCGCGATTAGGCGAAGCCGGACTCGGACAGGTGCTCGATGTGGTGCCGAACCACATGTCGTTGGGCCGCGAAAACAGTTATTGGTGGGATGTGCTGGAAAACGGTACGGCAAGCCGCTATGCCTCGTTCTTCGACATCGACTGGCAGCCGGAGGAGGAGCGGCTGCGCGACCGCGTGCTTGCTCCCGTGCTCAGCGACCAGTATGGACGTGTGCTTCAGGCAGGCGGAATCAAAGTTGCGCGTCACGGCAATGCGTTTCAGGTGGAGGCGAGCGGGCAGACCTTTCCCGTTGCACCCGCGTGGTCGTTGCCGATGATTCTTTCACGCGCTGCCGAGTACGCAAAATCAGACGAGCTGAACTTTCTGTCGGCATCGTTCGCACGGCTGCCTGCGCCTGAGTACGGCGACCGAAGAACAATCCTTGCGCGGCACCGCGACAAGACCGTGCTCTTCAGGCTGCTGGCGCGGCTCTGTGAGGAGGAGCCGCGCGTCGTCGCGGCCATCGACCGTTCCGTAGCGGAGCTGAATGACAACGAAGACGCGCTCGATGCGTTTTTGAACCAGCAGCACTACCGTCTCGCGTACTGGAAGACCTCTGGGCAGCAGTTGGGCTATCGCCGCTTCTTCGACGTGAACTCGCTGGTTGGCCTGCGCATCGAGCGTGAGTATGTCTTCGAGGAGACTCACGCGCTGGTACTCGAGTGGCTGCGCAGCGGAGTGCTCGACGGCGTGCGCGTGGACCATCCAGACGGCCTGCGCGACCCACTTGCGTATCTGAAACGTCTTCGCGAACAAGCACCCGATGCGTGGGTGGTCGTCGAAAAAATCCTGGAGCCGGGGGAGTTTCTGCGCGACAACTGGCCGGTCCAGGGCACCACCGGCTACGAATTTATGAACGCTGTCGGCGGTGTGCTCGTGTCGCCCGAAGGAATGGCTGAACTGAACACGATCTACGGTCAATTCACTGGGCAGTCAACGGAGTTTCATGCCATCGCGCATGAGAAGAAGCTCGCCGTCACGCAGGAAGCACTGGGCAGCGACGTCAACCGGCTGACCTCGTTGCTGGTCGAGATCTGCGAGTCCAACCGCGACCGCCGCGACTACACGAGGGCCGAGATGCGGCGCGCCATCCGCGAGATGGCCGCGTGCTTCCCTGTATACCGGACCTACGTGATGCCGGAGCGCGACGAGATCACCGATGAAGACAGGGAGAACATCGCACATGCTACGGAGTGCGCCAAGCAGAGGCGGCAGGACATCGACGGCGGCCTGTTTGACTTCATCCGCGATGTGCTGACGCTTGAAGTCCGAGGGAAGAAGGAGAGCGAGTTCCTGCTTCGCTTTCAGCAGTTCACCGGCCCGGTCATGGCGAAGGGCATCGAAGATACTGCGTTCTACTGCTACAACCGGCTGACGGCCATGAATGAGGTGGGCAACGATCCGGGGCACAACGGCTTGAGCATCGAGGAGTTTCACACGTATTGCCGGAAGATGCAGGCAACACATCCTCTGACGATGACGGCGCTGGCCACGCACGACACCAAGCGCAGCGACGATGTGCGCGCAAGACTGGCCGCGTTGTCGGAGATGCCCGCACGGTTCGGCGCAGCGGTGCAGCGATGGTCGCGGATGAACAGCATGTTCCGCACGGAAGGCCCCGGCGGCGCGCCGATGCCTGACCGCAATACCGAGTATCTTTACTACCAGACACTGATTGGCGCGTGGCCGCTGCCGCTCGACCGCGCCCAGGCTTATATGCTCAAGGCTGTACGCGAGGCCAAGCAGCAGACATCATGGGTAGCCAACAATGCCGAGTTCGAGCATGCGTTGAGCGTATTCGTCGAGGCAACACTTGCTCACGCGCCATTTCTGCATGAGCTACAGCAGTTTGTCGAGCGAGTCAAAGGTGCGGGCAGGGTGAACTCGCTGGCTCAGACTCTCATCAAACACACCGCCCCCGGCGTGCCCGATCTGTATCAGGGAACGGAGCTGTGGGACATGAGCCTGGTGGACCCCGATAACCGCAGACCGGTGGACTATGCGCTGCGTAGGCGTCTACTGGACGAACTGCGCGCGATGAGCGGCGAAGGCACAGCCGCGCGGATCATGGCGCGCGCTGACGAAGGACTGCCCAAGATGTGGATCATCTATCAGGCGCTTCGGCTGCGGCGCGAGAAGAAGCAGTGGTTCAGCGCGGACGCGGAGTACACGCCACTCGCGGTCGAGGGAGCCAAGCGCGAGCACGTCATCGCCTACCTGCGCGGAGACTCCGTGGCCACCATCGTCCCGCGCCTGACGATCAAGCTGCTCGGCACGTGGCGCGATACGGCGGTCGTGCTGCCGCAAGGACGATGGCGAAACAGGCTCACCGGCGCGGCAGTCGAAGGCGGCAAAGTCTCCATGCGTGCGCTGTCGAAGGAGTTCCCCGTGGCACTGCTCGTTCGTGAAGAAGAGGGTGCGGGCGATGCATGAGTTCCGCGTATGGGCGCCCGGTGCGCGCAAGCTCTCAGTCAAAGTCGGCGATGTGCTTTCTCCGATGAACGGACCGGATGAGCATGGATGGTGGAGCGCGCGTGTCGATGCCGCACACCCCGGCGCGGACTACGCGTTCGTACTGAATGACAATGCCGTGGCCTTTCCCGATCCGCGCAGCGCATGGCAGCCATCCGGGGTGCACGGTCCTTCGCGCCTCTACGACCACAGCGCCTTCCGTTGGAATGACGGCGGCTGGAAAGCTCCGCCGCTCGCACGTGCGGTGATCTACGAACTGCATATCGGCACCTTCACCGCCGAAGGCACATTCGACGCGGCAATCGATAGGCTCGACTATCTTGCCGAACTCGGCATCACGCACCTTGAACTGATGCCGCTGGCCGAGTTCCCCGGCCGGTTCGGATGGGGTTACGATGGCGCGGCGTTGTTCGCGGTTGCGCAGAAGTATGGCGGCCCCGATAGCCTGAAGCGACTTGTCGATGCCTGCCATCATCGAGGTCTGGCCGTTCTGCTCGATGTGGTCTACAACCACTTCGGCCCGGTAGGCAGCTACGCGACGAGCTTCGCGCCTTACCTGACGAAGACTCACAACACGCCGTGGGGCGATGCGGTGAACTTTGAAGGCGCGGGCAGTGACGAGGTGCGCCGCTTCTTCTGCGACAACGCACTGATGTGGCTCCGCGACTACCATCTCGACGGCCTGCGCCTCGACGCGGTCCATGCATTCGTAGATCGTTCCTCTGTCCACTTCATGGAACAGTTGTCAACCGTAGTCGAGTCGTTCGCACTCGCATCAGGCCGAAGGCTCGTCGTCATCGCCGAGAGCGACCTCAACGACCCCCGCTTCGTGACGCCGCTCGAGTCGGGCGGCTATGGCATGGACGCGCAATGGAACGACGACTTTCATCATGCGCTGTTTACCGTACTAAACCCGAATGGTCACGAAAAGGGCTACTACGCCGACTTTGGTTCGCTAGCCATGCTGGCGAAGTCGCTGACGAAGATGTTTGTCTATGACGGCGTCTACTCTCGTTACCGTTCGCATTCGCATGGTCGCCCTGTGAAACGCCTCTCGGCGCACAGCTTCATCGGCTTCATCCAGAACCACGATCAGGTGGGCAACCGCGCCATCGGAGATCGCCTGGCGAGCATCGTTGGAATCGGCCGCGCGAAGGTCGCCGCAGGCGTAGTGATGACCTCTCCCGCAATTCCGCTGATCTTCCAGGGAGAAGAGTTTGCCGCCTCGACGCCGTTTCAGTACTTCGCCGACCACGACGAGCCCGGGATGGCAAAGGCCGTCTCCGAAGGTCGCAAGCGGGAGTTCGCCGCCTTCGGATGGGACCCTGCAGCAATCCCCGAGCCCGGAAGCACGGACACCTTTTCTCGCTCAAAGCTGCACTGGAGCGAGACGCGCGAGGGCCGCCACCATGAAATGCTCGAATGGTATCGCGCGCTGATTCACCTCAGGCGCGCCTCGCACGCGCTCAACGACGGCGACCTCCGTCACATCAGCGTGCAGTTCGACGAAGACCGGCGCTGGCTCCTGATAGACCGCGGACCGGTCAAAACGTTGCTCAATCTCGGAACAGCACCTGCGGAGTTCGATGTGGAAGACGGGTTCCATCTCATGCTGGCTTCGCGCGAGGACGTGACCGTCAAGCAAAGGAAGATCGTACTGCCGCCCGATACGCTGGCAATCGTCTCCAGCGAGCAGGCGGGTCTTTGATCCAAATGCCCGGCTTCAAGACTGTTATTCTGGACAAGAGAGACCAAGCGAGACAAAGGCTTCCTGCCCTTGCCGTAGCGTGTGGACTCGTCCATGCCTTCTTAAGATTGGATTAAGTTTTTGCGCGCCGCTGGGCAGGTATCTCCTCTGAATTCAATAGAAAAGTCTTGCCGTTTGCGGAAACTTTTATTCCTGCAATCCGTCTTTTCTAGCAGTGGCGCGAAAGCGTGGTTTCGATCATCGCCCGCCATTTCTCTCGGGCATCTACCGAATCGTGAGGGTAAGGACAGAACAATGTTGACGAAGGCTGGTGTGTTTTCTACATCGCTGGTCGCGGGGCTGCTAATGTTTGGGGCGTGCACCGCGCCGGCATTCGGTAAAGTGCCTCAGGCGCAGGCCGCCGCACCTGAAGCGATGACGCGGGCTCTCGGAACCGTCAAGGCCATTACCGGCAACAGCTTGACCATCGCCACCGACAAGGGAGAGCAGGTCGTCGTCAGCGTTCCTGACGGCGCGCGCATCCTGCAACTGGCTCCAGGCAGCACGAACCTGAAGGATGCCCAGACGATTCCGCTTACGGGGGTCTCCGTTGGCGATCGCATTCTGGCGACGGGGAAAGCAGGCAACAGCGCCGGAACCCTGACTGCACTGCGCGTCATCCTGATGAAGTCCACTGCAATTGCCGAGAAGCGCGCCACAGAAGAGGCAGACTGGCAGAAACGCGGCATGGGCGGCATTGTGGCAGCCGTCGATCCGGCTACCGGCACCCTGACCGTGCTCGAAGGGACGAAGAAGATCGCCGTGCATACGTCCGGCAGCACCATCTTCCGGCGCTATGCCGGAGACTCGGTGAAGTTTGAGGATGCAGTCTCCAGCTCCTTCGCTCAGGTCCATGCGGGCGACCAGCTGCGCGCGCGCGGCGCAAGGTCCGACGATGGGCTGTCTCTACAGGCTGATGAAGTCGTCAGCGGCTCCTTCAAGAATCTGTCCGGGTTGATCAAGACAATCGATACAGCCGATGGAACGCTAACGCTGAAGGACCTGGCGACCAAGCGCACGATGACGGTGAAGGTCACAGCGAACTCAAACGTGCATACACTTCCTCCGCAGGCCGCGATGATGTTTGCAGCGCGTGCGCGCGGCACAGTGGCCGCTGGTGGCCAGCGTCGTGGCGCAGGTCAGCCGGAAGGAGCACGCCCTGAGGGAGCACGGCCGGAAGGCGGACGCGGCGAAGGCAGCATGGGCGCGCGCGGGTCGGGGAATGCCGGGGCAAGCCTCTCTCAGTTGGTGAACCGTCTGCCGCTGGAGACGATTGCAGATCTCAAGGTCGGAGATGCGGTGATGGTTGTGGCGTCCGAGTCGGACCCCGCAAGCTCGCAGGTGACGGCCATCACGCTGCTCTCCGGTGTCGAACCAATTCTGCAGGCAGCGCCCAGCGGGTCTTCCGACATGACGCTGTCTCCCTGGGATGTCAGCGGGAGCGCCCCGGATATGGGCGGCGCGCAGCAACAGTGAGTGACCTCGTAGTTGGTTAACCAGTAGCAATGCAAGAGTTGTTTCAGGAGAAGTAATGTCATTTCGTGCAATTTTGAAGGTTGTTTTGCTTGGATCGATTGCCTTTGCGCCGCTGGCGGCGAGGGCGCAGCAGACTGGCGCTTCGATAAGCGGCTCGGTGGCCGACCCCGACGGCGCGCTGATTCCCGGCGCGACAGTCACGCTCACCCCGGCGCATGGCAAGGCGCTCACGACGCAGTCCACCAGCGAAGGCACCTACGTGCTGCATAACGTTCCCGCGGGCGCGTATTCCGTGACTGTGACCATGCAGGGCTTCGCCACATACGTAAAACAGGGACTGCATCTCACAGCAGGTCAGAACCTCAGCCTCGACATCAAGATGGTGATCCAGGCGCAGCAGGAGGTCCAGGTGACGACGCAGACTGCGCAGGTCAGCGTAGACCCGGACAGCAATGCAAGCTCGACAGTCATCAAGGGCAAAGACCTCGAAGCCCTCTCCGACGACCCTGACGAACTCTCGTCGGAGTTGTCTGCACTTGCCGGACCGTCGGCAGGACCGAACGGCGGACAGATCTACGTAGACGGATTCACCGGCGGACAACTGCCGCCCAAATCCTCCATCCGCGAGATCCGCATCAACCAGAACCCGTTTTCGGCGCAGTACGACCGGCTCGGCTACGGTCGCGTCGAGGTCTTCACCAAGCCCGGCACGGACAAGTTCCACGGCTTCTTCAGCGCCCAGGGCGGCATGAAGGCATTCAATACCTCGAACCCGTTTCTTGGCGCCGCGAACTCGCAGCCGGACTATCACACCGTCTTCATGTTCGGCAATTTCAGCGGCCCGCTCAACCACATGGCTTCGTTCACGGTGGGCGGCTCGCACCGGTCAATCAACAACAACAGCATCATCAACCCCGGCGGCTACTACGCCAAGTCCGCGACCGACACAACGCCCTGCCAGCCCGGCGATCAGACCTGCACGTACTTCTCCTCCTATCCGGAGGCGAACCGCGCCGTGCTTCAGCCCGACTCGCGTACGGACCTCAGCCCGCGCATCGACCTCGCACTGAGCGAAAAGAATACGTTGACCGCGCGCTACCAATTCAACACCAGCAGTTCCACCAACAGCGGCATTGGCGGCTCCAACCTGCCGTCCATGGGCACGAACTCCGACTTCACCGCGCACACCATCCAGATCAGCGACACGCAGATCGTCAGCCCGCGCATCATCAACGAGACGCGCTTTGAGTACGAGCACGACCGCTCGACCAGCAACCCGATCGCCACGGGCGCTACGCTTTCCGTGCAGGGCGCCTTCACCTGGGGAGGTTCCAGCGGCGGCCCTGACACCACCACCTCGTCTCACTTCGAGGTGCAGAACTACACGTCGATTGCGCTCCAGAAGAACTTCATCCGCCTCGGTGGCCGCCTGCGCTCCGACAGCGATTCGGTGATCTCGAACGACGGCGTCAACGGAAACTTCACCTACGCCTACCTGCTCGACCCCTGCGTCAGCACCAACACGGACACAAACTCGCAGGGCGGTTGCGTGGATAAGACTCAAACGACGCCATGCCTGGCGAAGAACGCCGGGGTCTCGTCCTACCAGTGCGGCACCCCCAGCCAGTACAGCGCGACCAAGATCAACAAGCCGAAGGTCAACGGGCGCGTGACCGACATTGGCCTCTATGCCGAAACCGACTGGAAGGTGCGGCCAAACCTGACCATCAGCTACGGCCTTCGCTACGAGGCGCAAAACGTCATCAACAGTCATCACGACATCGCGCCGCGCGTCTCCTTTGCCTGGGGCGTCCCGCGCGGACAGGGCAGGAACCCCACCACTGTGGTGCGCGGCGGCTATGGCATCTTCTACGACCGCTTCGGCCTGGGCAATTACCTGAACACGCTCCAGAACAACGGCACCAACCGCATCGTCTCGACCTACATCTCTCCGGGCAAGGCGTGTACGCCGTTGCATCCTGAGAACTGCGGTACCGCGGTCTCGCCGCGCGTGAAGATCACGCAGCTTGGCACGGGAATACGCAGCCCATATACCTTGCAGGCAGCGATTGGCGTCGACCAGCAGTTGGGCAGGCTGGGCAAGGTTTCGGTGAACTACCTGAACGCGCGCGGCGTTCACCAGTTCATGACGCGGGACTTCTATGACTCCACGCCAGGAGCCACGACGCCCTATGACTTCCAGTACCAGTCTGCCGGCATCTTCCGCGAGAACCAGCTCATGGTCAATTCAAACATCCAACTGAACCGCGTCACCATGTTCGGCTTCTACTCGTTGAGCTTTGCCAACGCCAATACCTTTGGCTCGGGCTTTGTACCAACCAGCAACACCAACACCAGGGCCGACTACGGACGCGCGTCGTTTGCGCGCCGGCAGTTCGGTGTCATCGGCGGCAACCTCCAGTTGCCGTATGCCTTCACCGCAAGCCCGTTCATCATTGTGCAGGGAGGCGCGCCGTACAACCTCCTCACGGGAACGGACCCGCTGGGCAGTTCGGTTTACAACCTGCGACCATGGTTCGCGCAAGGCGACAGCGGAAACTGCCGCGACCGTGCCGCCTTCACCTCCAGCGACACTGACCCTGTGACGGGCGATAGCCTGAATCTGACTGCGGTGCCCATCAACTACTGCACCTCCTCGGCAAACGCCACGGTCAACATGCGCATCTCGCGCGTCTTCGGCTTTGGCGAGCGTACCGGCGCGGCGGCGCGTCAAGGCGGTCCCGGTGGCCCCGGCGGACCGGGAGGCGGCCGTCATGAAGGCGGTGGCCGCGGATTCGGCGGCGGTCGCGGAGGCTTTGGTGGAAGCTCGGGTCACAAGTACAACTTCACGCTCGGCGCACAGATCTCGAACCTCTTCAACATGGTTCCCTACGGCACGCCGACCGCCTGGCTGTCCTCGTCACGCTTTGGGCAGTTCACCTCGCTCGCCGGACGTCCGTTCGCCAGCGGAACGGCGGTCAGAACGATCATGCTGCAAGGTTCGTTCAACTTCTGATCTGTCTTCGAATCAGAACAAAAGACCGGGAGAAACTTCTCCCGGCCTTTTGTATTTCAGGGTTTGAAGTAGCGTTTGAGCGGCTGCCAGCAGGTGTAGTACTCGTGCTGGCGCGCGGCGGTGTCCATGGCGAACTTCGTAGGCCGGGCGACGAAGCGCGTCTCGAACATGAAGGCGAGCGTGGCGTCGAGCTTCGCGGGCTTCAGGTCGGCGGCGATGGCTTTCTCATAGCTCTCCGCGTCGGGCCCGTGGCCGGACATGCAGTTGTGCAGGCTCGCTCCGCCGGGGACGAAGCCTTCGGCTTTGGCGTCGTACTCGCCGGTGACGAGGCCCATGAACTCGTTCATAAAGTTGCGATGGAACCACGGGGGGCGGAAGGTGTGCTCGGCGACGATCCAGCGCGGAGGGAAGATGGCGAAGTCTACGTTCGCGGTGCCGGGCAGTTCGCTGGGCGAGGTGAGCACCGTATAAATCGACGGGTCTGGGTGGTCGAAGCTGACGGTGTTGATGCAGTTGAAGCGGCTGAGGTCGTACTTGTAGGGAGCATAGTTGCCGTGCCAGGCGACGACGTCGAGCGGCGAATGGTCGAAGTCAGTGGCCCAGATATTGCCTTGAAACTTGGCGACGACCTGGAATTTCGAGTTGTCTTTGTCTTCGTAGGCGGCGTGCGGAGTGTGGAAGTCGCGGGAGTTGGCGAGGCCATTGGCTCCGATCGGTCCCAGCTCCGGCAGTCGCAGCGTGGCTCCGTAGTTTTCAAGCAGGTAGCCTCGCGCAGCTAAATCTTTAGTGTTTTGGTTATCTTTCAATAACTCCACGCGGAACTTGATGCCGCGTGGGATGACGGCGATCTCGCCGGGCGCGGCTTCAAGGATGCCAAGCTCGGTGTGGAGCGCGAGCCTGCCGAGCTGCGGGACGAAGAGCAGCTCGCCGTCGGCGGTGTAGAAGTAGCGGTCGGTCATCGACGTGTTGGCCGCGTAGATGTGGATGGCGAGGCCGGAGTGCATTGAAAGGTCGCCGTTGCCTGCGAGGGTGGTCAGTCCGTCGATGAAGTCTGTCGGCGCAGTCGGGATAGGGAGTGGGTCCCAGCGAAGCTGGCTGGGCGTGGTCTCGACTTCGTGGAACGGGGTGGAGCGGATGAGGCCGTTGGCAATGCGCTGGTACGGCGGGTGCATAACGGACGGGCGGATGCGGTAGGTCCAGGTGCGGCGGTTCTGGTGACGCGGCGCGGTGAAGGGCGTACCGGAGAGCTGCTCGGTGTAGAGGCCGAGCGGCGGCTTCTGCGGGGAGTTCTGGCCGATAGGCAGCGCGTTGGCGTGCGCTTCGGTGGAGAACTCATTGCCGAAGCCGGAGAAGTATTTGAGCATGGGCACCTCGTTTTTTCGCTGCGGAGGTTTCGCGCTCCGCGTGGACAAGGTAGCTTAGCTGAAACCGGGCGGCACGCGCGCGGCGAGTAGATGCTTCATTCCGCAGGTCTCAGTGCGCGGCTGCCAGTTGGTGTCAAGCCCTCAGAATCCAAAACCCAACGTTCAAAATCGACAAACCGAAACAAACCAAACCACTTCCACTCCCAAAATAGTTCCTCCAAAAGTGGCGGCTTAGTTTTACCCCGTTCTTTAAAATAGAAACAGAGATAGAAAACCGCCAAAAATGCAGTTGTCAGCCTTCCGCCCAAGCGGAAGCACTCACATCTCACCAGCCCCAGACCTGATCCGGAAGTACGGACTCAGGTCTTTTCTTTTGAATACTTTGTGCACTTTCTCCCGGGAGGGGTACTCATGGAACAAACTCAGCAAGACCAACCGAAAGACCAGCCCAAACGCTACCAGTGCCGCCACATCTTCACCGACGGCCACCGCTGCGGCAGCGCCTCGCTCCGCAACCAGGATTTCTGCTACTACCACCACACCACACGTCCCCCCGCCGCCAACCCGCGCTCCCGCAAAGGCCGCCGCGGCGCCTTCGCGCTTCCCCTGCCCGAGGACCGCTCCGCCATCCAGGCATCCATCGGCCAGGTCCTCCTGCGCATCGCCTCCAACGAGATCGACCCCCGCCGCGCCGGGCTTCTCCTCTACGGCCTCCAGATCGCCGTCCGCAACCTTCCCAAAGAGCAGCACATCCAGCCCGAGGACGAAAAGCCCCACGAGGCCATCGTCGAGCAGATCGAAATCCATCCCGAACTCGGCCCGCTCGCGCCCCAGGCCGAAGCTCCCCACCCCCGCCGCCTCACGCGCCAATACATCCTCGAAGGCAAAATCCGCGATGTCGATGCCAGGGAACAGGAACTCTATCGCAAGGAAGAAGCACTCCGCGAAAGCGAAAGAGAATTCAGAATCCGCAAGATGAAGGAAGAGACACAAAGCGCCCGCACCCTCCAACCCCCCACGCCCCGGCCGCTCATCCTACCGAACTCACATCCGGGAACAGCCATTCTCCCCGAAGTCAACGCCGTAGCTGACAACCCTGACCACCCAACCCCCACTCCGCAAATGCCTTGCAGTCGTGTAACTCATGGGTTACAGTATGAGTTTAACAGAGGTGGGCACTGGTCGAGATTCGTAGAACAGAGGAATTTGCCGAGTGGCTGGCGAAGTTGAAAGACCGGCAGGGGCGAGCGAGGATTCTGACTCGCATTGACCGGCTTGCAGATGGGAATCCCGGCAATCACCGCAATCTGGGCGGCGGCATCTTTGAGTTGAAGATCGACTTCGGACCGGGATACCGCGTGTATTACGTGAACCGGAATGGTGTTGTGATTATTTTGCTTTGCGGCGGCGACAAGAGCACGCAGGTAAAGGACATCAGGCGAGCGAGAGCGCTTGCGGAGATGCTCGATATCGATGAGGAGGATAGGCGATGAGAGTGCGGACAAAGACGTATGACGCGGCGGAGTTTCTGACGGATGATGAGACAATCTCTGCCTATTTGACCGAGGCGCTGGAGAGTGACGATCCGCGCTATATTGCAAAGGCTCTAGGCGCTGTGGCGCGGGCGCGGGGTGGGATTGCTCAGCTCGCCCGCGACACGGGGATTGCGCGTGAGGCGCTGTACCGTGCGTTGAGTGAGACAGGAAATCCGGAGTTAGGGACGGTGCTGAAGGTCGTTCATGCGCTTGGGGTGAGGTTGTCGGCGACGCTGGTTGCTTGATTTTTCACGGGAACTACTGGGCGCGACGAAGGACATTCCAAAAGGGCGCTTGATCAGCAACCCAATAGTTAGAGCCACTATCTAACCCTTCCCTCGTGGGTGGTGAAGGTCGTATAGGGAAGAGGCTATAGCATCAGCCCAAAGGTATGTAACATCACCAGGCACAACCTTGGCACGTCTCGCAAACTCCTTGCTTAAATCTGCGATCCGCGTCAGCGCAACGTCTAGCTGGGCGTGGATGTCGGACCACATAGCATAAGCCATCTCAGAGGTTACATCAGCTTCTCGATAGAGTCTAAGTTCTTCATCGGCTTTCGCAGTATTGTCCGCATGCTTAATTACTAAATGCGTCCATATCGTTCGAGCATTTGCGACCCAGCAGATTTCAGGATGAACCATACATGAAATCTCTGATCCAACCCCGATTTGCAAAAATTTTATGCCTGCATCCCTAATCAGCTCAGGAACAACGCTGGCACTATTGAGCAATCGGAATTTTCGTGCGAGGTCAAGGACCAGCCTTTCAGCATTAACATTGGTTCCTAATATTTTGGATCCGAGTCCGTGTTCAGCTGCGCTGTAGTTTCCTACCGGATCACTAATTCCTAGTGCAAGGTTGGCGAATGGGAATACCAAATTGTCCCGAGCGAGCGAAATCAAGTTTTTATGTACCCTAATCCGTTGCTCATAGTGACGTCGAACCTCGAACCAATCTAAAGAATCCAATAGAGCCACAAATCCGAACCCTTTCGAGTAAAAACTTTGACCAACAGAAAAAACAGCATACCCGCGAACTATGGTTATTAACAACTAGCTGATGTTATTGGGAGCGGCGGAGGCGATGACTACGGTTTTGGCGTTGAGGAATTCGCGCATGCCGGCGGCGGAGAGTTCGCGGCCGTAGCCGGAGTGTTTGATGCCTCCGAAGGGGAGGCGCGGGTC
>NZ_DASUBE010000053.1:0-44482 GCF_035763405.1 Edaphobacter sp. | reverse complement strand
GCGTACAGGGCCTGGTGCAGGGCATGAGCTACTGGACCTACAGCGATCTGTTCGAAGAGCCGGGGCCGCCGACGGCACCGTTCCAGGGCGGCTTCGGTCTCTTAAACCCGCAGGGCATTCGCAAGCCGGCGTACTTCGCGTACAAGTACCTGCACGCGCTCGACGGAAGCAGCATCGCGTCGAATGACCCCCAGGCGATGCTATCTACAAAGGACGGAAGCTTCACAGGCGTCATCTGGGACTTCGAGCAACCTGACCAGAAGGTGAGCAACCGCTCTTTCTACACGAAGACGATTCCATCGCATCCGGCTGCCCCTGTGAAACTGCAGATAACCCATCTTGCTGCGAACGCCTCGTATCGGCTGGAAGTGTACCGCACCGGCTATCAGGCGAACGACGCTTACTCCGCCTATCTTGAAATGGGTTCTCCCAAAGAGCTAACGAAGCAGCAGATCGCAAAACTGAACCAACTTACACGCGATCTGCCGAAGACGGACAAGGTCGTTCAGAGCGGAAGAGACGGTACGCTCAAGATGACTATTCCCATGAGCAGCAACGACATTGTGCTCGTCAAACTCGTCCGCGAGGAGGCGAATACCAGCGTTGCACTCAGGAATTGAATGTGGTAGTGACCGAATCATTCGCCCTTTAGGCAGGCTTCACATCATCATCCTACGAATAATTGCGCAATTCGCCAGGACAAATCTTCGCATCATTTGCGCCAGGCATTTCTTCATTTTTGAACCGCACTGAAAGGAGCTGAAAGTGCAACGACGAGATTTCTGCAAGCTTGTGACGATGGCGGCCGCTTACGGGGCCTTGCCCGGCTATGGACAAGGAAGAAAGCATTTCGAACTGCCCAGCGGATTCAATGAATACACCGAGGACTACGCTCACTTTTGCGCATTGCGGCGGGAGGAGCGGACATTCTACGCCCCGAGCAGTAACAAGATTGTCCCTGTGAAGCTGGACAACGCGACGTGGAAGGCAACAGCGTGGGGTTCACCGGAGGCGCTGCCCATTCCAGGAGGATCATGGGACGGAGTGCCGATGGACTCTCCGATCGACGGGCTGGCCGGGACAGGGCCCTACAAGCCAGTCTGGGATTCGTTGCTACAGTACGAAGCGCCCGAGTGGTACAGAGATGCGAAGTTCGGGATCTGGGCGCATTGGAGCCCGCAGTGCGTGCCAGAGGCCGGCGACTGGTATGCGCGGAACATGTATATCGAGGGCTCGACGCAGTACAAGTATCATCTGGAACATTATGGGCCGCCTTCGCGGTTTGGCTACAAGGATCTTTGTCCGCAGTGGACGCTCCTCGATTGGGCACCGGATGATTTGATCGCCCGCTACAAGAAGGCCGGTGCAAGGATCTTCATTGCGCTCGCGAACCACCATGACGGTTTCGACACTTGGAGCTCGAAGCATCAGCCGTGGAACTCCACGGCGATTGGGCCACATCGCGATGTTATCGGCACATGGGCCGCCGCAGCACGGAGACAGGGATTGCGCTTCGGTGTCACCGTTCATCAGGCCCGCAACTGGTGGTGGTTTCAGCCCTCACACGGTGCGGACGTATCGGGCCAGCGCGCGGGCGTTCCCTACGACGGCGATTTAGTCGCGGCCCAGGGGCGAGACGAATGGTGGCAGGGCCTCGATCCGCAGATTCTCTATGGCGTTAAGCACCCCCTCGACGCGTTGCCCGATGTATCGTACGTCAAGAACTTTTACGACCGCACCCGTGATCTTATCGATCAGCACAATCCAGATTTGCTCTACTTCGACAACTCTCTTCTGCCGCTTGGTTGGGCGGGGATGAATATCGGCGCGTATTTCTACAACAACAGCATGAGGCTAGACGGCGGAAAGGTTCAGTCGGTTCTGAACATCAAGAATGTTCCGGACAACCTCGCAAGAGCCGTGGTTGCCGACTACGAGCGCGGCATTACCAGCCAGATTATGCAGTATCCCTGGCAGTCGGAAACCTGCATCGGCGGCTGGCATTATGATCGTGCGCTCTACGACAAGCCCGGTGAATACGGGGCTTATCTGCCGCCGCGCGATGTGATCCACTGGATGATAGATACGGTCAGCAAAAATGGGACCTTCATTCTCAACATTCCAGGCAAGCCGGACGGCACGATCGACAGCAAGGAGATTGCGGTGCTGGACGGTGTGACCTCATGGATGGAGGCGAATGGAGAAGCAATTTATGAGACCCGGCCGTGGAAAATCTACGGCGAAGGCCCGAACAGCGTGAAGGCGGGGTCCTTTCAGGGACAAAGCGTCAGCAAATTGGGCAAGAAGGACATCCGATTCACACGAAATAAGGCGAACAACGTGGTTTACGCCGTGGTGCTAGGCTTGCCGACCGCGCCCGTGGTCGTGAAGGCTATGGGATCAGCGGCAGCAACGCAACCGGGGCGGATCGCCAGGGTGGAAGTTTTGGGAACCAATGAACGGGTGCGCTGGAAGCAGCATGGCGATGGCCTTCACTTAGAACTTCCGAAGAATTACCGGCCGAAAGTGGATTACGCGGTTGCCTTCAAAGTTGGTCTGGACTGAAGCTCATCTTTATACCCACTGTTGGAGCGACACCAAGAGGAGGGACTGCGGTGATGAATCACTCTATTTGAAGTGATCTCATAAGCTCCCTGAGACCGGGCGGCCTGATTATGCGGGAGATGTCTTGCCGCCCGACATCTCCAAGCTTTTTTGCAACTCCATCCAATTTCTTCTGGGCGATCCTCAATGCCGACTGCCGATCGCCACCTCGGTTGCAAACTGAATGTGGAGGGATCGGCCTGTTCGGACGCTTTGATCGAGGAGTTTCGATCAGGGAAGCCCTGTTCGTCATAGTTGACATTTCAGACGTTGAATTCGTCGGGCCTCCTCGGCGTGAACTGGAGTTCACGTGAACGCACTGTAAACCCCGCTTTGCATTAAATGAGAGAAGTATTAGAATTTGCAGGCGCGAAAAGGACATGCTTCTGCGTTCGCGTAAAAAATCGATTTAGTATGGGCTATATGGCAAAAATGTGGACGCACCGGGACGGAGCATATCGGAGATGCCCCAGGAAATGTTCGCGCAGGTCATTGGTCGTTGCGGGGATGTCAGTTTTATTTACGGGTCTCGTTGCCGCTCAGTCCAGACCTCCAAAACCCGCGGCACCTCTGGCGGTAACGATTGACGCACGACAGACATCAACACCCACCTCGCAATACGAGTTCGGCATGTTCATCGAGCATATTGGGCCTCTCGTTTATCGAAGCCTGTGGTCGGAGATGCTCGATGACCGCAAGTTTTATTTTCCGATTACAGCGGAAGAACCCGGCACGCTGAAGGAACATCCGGGCGGCTTCCCGGGCAGGGAGCTGCGCAAATGGCGCATTATTGGGCCGGACCGTGCAGTCACTATGGATAAGGATCAGCCTTTCGTTGGCGACGATAGCCCGCGCATTGTGCTGGATGAGTCCGCTCCGCGAGGCATTCGGCAGTCAGGGCTGTCGGTGGTGAAGAGCAAGCAATACGTCGGCCATATCTGGTTGAAAGGATCGCCGAACAGCACCGTGAAGGCGTCGTTGATCTGGGGTTCGGGAGACGGTGATCGGGAGACGGTTTCCTTTGCGCATCTCACGAACGCTTACGCTAAATTCTTCTTCCGATTTACGGCCAAGGCCGATAGCAGCGATGCGGTGTTTGAGATTACTGGCACCGGTGCCGGGAATTTTCACGTAGGTACGGTCTCACTGATGCCGGCCGACAACGTCGACGGCTTCAGGCCGGACACGATCTCACTGCTGCGCCAGCTTCATTCCGGCTTCTGGCGGCTGCCTGGTGGAAACTTTCTTTCGGACTGGAGTTGGTACAACGGCGTTGGTCCGCGTGATAAGCGGCCACCCACGTACGACTATGCGTGGAATGCGATGCAGTCGAACGACGTTGGCATGGACGAGTTCATGACGCTCTGCAAACTGATCGGAGTGGAGCCTTACATCACAGTGAATGCTGGATTCGGCGATGCGCATTCGGCTGGCGAAGAAGTGGAGTACATGAACGGGCCAGTAACCACACGGCTCGGAGCGGAGCGGGCGCGGAATGGACATCCCGCACCCTATGGCGTGAAGTTCTGGGACATAGGCAACGAGCCTTACGGTGTATGGCAGCTCGGGCGCACTGACCTGAAGTATTACGTTCTGAAGCACAACGAATTCGCGGCGACAATGCGCAAGGCTGATCCAGCGATCATGCTGCTCGCCTCCGGTAATATGCCCGAGCCGATGGATCTGACAGGTGAGATGCGCGCGAAGGACGTTGATAACATGAGGGCAGTCGAAGGCACGCCAGAAGACTGGACCGGAGGCGAGATCGAGCACTGCTGGGGCAATTTCTCCGGTATTACGCAGCACTGGTACGCGCGGCCCGACCAGCGGTTTGACGTTGAAAAGGCAAAGCACCTGCCGTTGGACGCGCCAACGGATGCCGGCTATGACAAAGTGGAGCAAACACCTCTCGAATTCGCGCGCTATCCCGCGAACATCGTGCACCTGAGGGCGCAGGAGTGGAACCGATACGAGCAGCGCTTCCCGCAGTTGGTTCAAAACCATATCTTTCTTTCCATCGACGAGTACGCGTACTTCGGCGGAAGCTTCAATCGGGCTCCGGACCTGAAGTTGGCGTTGGCCTACGGAATGACCCTGAATGAGATGCTGCGACATACCGATTTCCTGCGCATGTCGGCGCGCACCATGGGTGTGTCCACGCTCGATTACACGCCCACCGCGGCGGTATTCAACACCACAGGGCTTGTGTACAAGCTTTACAGCGATAGGTTTGTTCCAGGTTCTATTCCTGTCGCGCTCAGCGGAAACTCGCCGCAGCCGGCGCCACAATATCCGGTGGGCGGCGACCAGCCGGAGACCAATTCCGGCAGCCCGACGTATCCGCTAGATATGTTCGCCGCGCTGACACCAGACCGGAAATATCTGACGCTGGCGGTCGTGAATGCGACGGAGACGGAACAGAGCTTCGATCTCACTCTGGCCGGAGTGCAGATGAAGGGCCAGCCAACGTTATGGCAAGTCACGGGTAAGGATTTGCAGGACACGGATCAAATCGGGCAGACGTCGCAGGTCAGAATCACAAAGACAGCGTTGAGCGGAACGGCTCGAAAGCTGTCAATCGCGCCCATCAGTGTGGATATCTTCCAGTTTGCGGTGGAACAGTGAGTCGGGCGGTGTCATTGGCAAGCTACAGGGTTCGGGGGGAAAAGTGAGGAAGCTAGAAATTTTTGCAGTAACGGCGTCTTTGTTGTTCCTTTTGTCGGCTGGCGCAGGCCCGGCTGTCGCGCAGGTAAAGACGATAGTGCCGGCGGTGGTGCCGGGGGCGCCGCCCGTGACGGTGGAGCACATCAAGGTACATGCAGCCTCGATCGAGGGCAATCTGGAAGGCGACGCAGTCGATCGCGACGTAATCGTCTTCCTCCCTCCCGGCTATTCCAGGGATAAGCAACGGCGGTATCCCGTGC
Source organism: Edaphobacter sp. (assembly GCF_035763405.1). Lineage (NCBI taxonomy): Bacteria > Pseudomonadati > Acidobacteriota > Terriglobia > Terriglobales > Acidobacteriaceae > Edaphobacter > Edaphobacter sp. The sequence continues at coordinate 38,954 of NZ_DASUBE010000053.1, read as the reverse complement.
TGTACGCCTTGCACGGGTACTCGATCGGCGCTGAACAGTGGACTCATGAGATTCACGTCCCGCAGACCATCGAGGGAGCATTCGCACTTGGCGCAAAGCAAATGATCGTGGTGCTTCCGGATTCGAAGACGGTATACGGCGGCTCCATGTATTCGCGCTCCCGCACGACCGGTGATTTCGAGGAGTTCATTGCGCATGACCTCGTCTCCTATATCGACGCGCACTACCGGACGATTCCCGATCGCGAGAGCCGCGGACTGGTCGGACACTCGATGGGCGGCTACGGCGCGCTGCGGATTGGCATGAAATATCCCAACGTCTTCGCAGTGCTGTATGTCATGAGCCCGTGTTGCCTCTCGGTACACCGTCCTGACCCCAACTCTCCGGATGAAAAGGCTTTCGACACTGCAGTAGCCGCGATGAAGTCGCCAGCAGATGCTGCTAACTTTCCCTTCTTCTGGAAGGCTCAGTTAGCTTCTGCGGCCGCCTGGTCGCCCAACCCGAAAAATCCTCCACTCTATTTCGATATGCCTGTGAAGGACGGAGTAGTGCAGCAGGATGTCCTGGACAAGTGGGAGGCCAACTCACCGCTAGCCTTCATCGACCAGTACATCGATAACCTGGGGAAGTACCGCGCCATTACGATGGACGTGGGTGACGAGGACGGGCTGCGATTCGACACAATCAAGGCCCACAAGATACTCGATAGCTACGGCATATCGAACGGCTTTGAGATTTACCACGGAACGCATACCAGTGCTGTGGCGGACCGGTTTCAGAACCATGTGTTGCCATTTTTCAGTCGGAACCTCTGCTTTACAAAAAGCTGCAATTGAATCCGGCCTCTGTTGGCTGTAGGCAACGAAGATAAATTTTTTCCTGGGAGTGTGAGGATGAAGAACCACATTATGATCGCGGCATCTTTGGCCGTGTGCGGAGCAATCCTGCTTTCAACCTCCTTTGTTCCTCCGGCAGTGGCGCAGGAAACATCCACGCCGGCCTACCTGAATACAGAGTTTCCTCCCGAGGTACGCGCAAAAGACCTGGTCGGCAGGATGACGCTCGATGAGAAGGCCTCGCAATTAGTCAACGATGCTCGCGCGATTCCGCGGCTCAATGTCCCCGCATATAACTGGTGGAGCGAGGCGCTCCATGGAGTAATCAACAGCGGCGTCACCGAATTTCCCGAGCCGATCGGCCTGGCGGCGACCTTCGATGTGCCGGGAATTCATGAGATGGCGACCGACATCGGCATTGAGGGGCGGATTAAGCATGTTCAGGATGTCCGCGCCGGGCATACCGGCATTATGGGAGGCCTCGACTTCTGGGCGCCCAACCTCAATATTTTTCGAGATCCCCGCTGGGGACGCGGTCAGGAAACCTATGGGGAAGATCCATTCCTCACCGGCCGTATGGGTGTTGCGTTTGTCACCGGAATGCAAGGCGATGACCCAAAGTATTACCTCGCCATCGCTACGCCCAAGCATTTCGACGTGCACAGCGGACCTGAGCCGACGCGGCACTTCGCAGACGTGGATGTAAGCAAGCACGACATGGTGGATACCTATCTGCCAGCGTTCAGGGCGGCTGTTGTTCAGGGCCATGCCGGGTCGATCATGTGTGCCTACAATGCCATCAACGGCGAGCCGGCTTGCGCGAATCAATTCACGTTGATTGATCAGCTGCGCGACAAATGGGGATTTCAGGGCTATGTCGTTTCCGATTGCGATGCGGTTCAGGACATCTTCACCGGACATCGCTATCGGCCTACGCAGGCGCAAGCCTCAGCCATCTCGCTCATGCGCGGTATGGACAATGAATGTTACGGCGCCAACGCTACGTACCCCAAAGATAATTCCGACTACAAGCCGTACATCGAAGCCGTTCAACAAGGCTACCTTCCTGAGAGCGCAGTCGACACGGCCCTGACCAGGCTCTTTACGGCGCGAATCAGACTGGGAATGTTCGATCCTCCGGACATGGTCCCATACACAAAAATTCCCGAGACCGAACTCAATAGCCCGGCACACCGCGCACTGGCCCTCAGGCTGGCGGACAAATCTATGGTTCTGCTCAAGAATGACGGGACTCTTCCGCTCAAGCCTGGGATCAGGAGGATTGCCGTAGTTGGCCCGCTTGCTGATCAAACGCAGGTACTACTCGGCAACTATGCGGGCACGCCGACACACACGGTTTCACTTCTCGATGGACTCAAGACTGAGTTCCCGAACGCAAAGATCACATTCGTCCCGGGAATTCAGTTCCTGCGACGCGACCTCGGCGAGCTGGTGCCCGCTTCTCTGTTGACCACTCCCGATGGCAAGCCGGGATTGGAGGCGCAGTACGAGGTCGGAGGCAGTCCGGAGATGTTCGGAGGAGTACGTCCGAAGCCCGCGGTAACGCGCGTGGAATCTGCGTTGGATCTGACTGCTGACAACTTGCCCTCCGAATTGAAAGGTAAGAAAGGATTCTTCGCAGAGTGGACCGGGTTCCTGAACCCTTCAGAGACGGGCGATTACTTGCTAGGCTTCCGCTCGAACGGATTCACTCAAATCAAAGTGAACGGCGAGGACCTGACGAGCCAGTACGGAGGGAATGGCACCGAATCGAAGTTGGGCCGGATCCACTTCGAGGCCGGTGAAAAGGTATCTGTGCAGGTGGCCTATGGCACCAGGACCGGCGAGAATCCGACCGTGCAATTGCTGTGGACGAAGGTAAACGACACGGTGTCGTCCAAAGCTGTGGAGGCGGCTCGTGACTCTGATGTAGTGATCGCCGCCGTCGGGCTTACAAGCCAGTTGGAAGGCGAAGAAATGCCGGTCCACGAACCGGGATTTCTCGGCGGCGACCGGACGAGCATCCAATTGCCTGAGCAGGAACAGAATCTGCTGCATGCGGTCGCGGCAACGGGCAAGCCCCTCGTGGTGGTGCTGATGAACGGCAGTGCGCTTGCGGTGAACTGGGCAAACCAGCATGCGAACGCCATCCTCGAAGCCTGGTACTCCGGCGAAGAGGGCGGTAACGCGATTGCAGGCACTCTGAGCGGGAAGAATAATCCGGGAGGTCGGCTGCCGGTTACGTTCTACAAAAACGTGAATCAATTACCGAATTTTGAGGATTACTCAATGAAAGGGCGGACGTACCGTTACTTCTCCGGCAAGCCGCTCTATCCATTCGGATACGGCCTGAGCTACACAAATTTTAGCTACAGCAATCTGGTGGTATCGCAGAAAAGAATTGCTGCCGGCAATCCGCTTACCGCGTCGGCTAGGCTGACCAATACGGGCCATGCTGCCGGCGATGAAGTGGTGCAGCTCTATCTGCAGTTCCCCGACGTCGCGGGTGCGCCGCGAATCGCGCTGCGCGGGTTCCAAAGGGTGCATCTCGAGCCAGGCGCGAGCGAGACGGTGACATTCCAACTGAACAAGCGGGATCTGAGTATGGTGACGAAGGATGGGAATCCAATCGTGGCGCAGGGCGATTACGCGCTATCAATTGGAGGCGGCCAGCCAAACACTGGGACTCCCTCCGTGACGGGACACTTCCACGTGAACGGGCAAATCACCCTGTCGCAGTAGAGTATTTGGGGGTAAGTTCAGGCTGGCCCGAATGTTGACACTCCGGCACGAATCGACACAAACGCAAAGCCGTCGTCGTGACTGGGTTCCCCGCCTGCCACGAGGTGGCTCACCTCCGGCTGGAGAGGGTCACGCCCACTACGAAGCGTCTTGCTGTGTGAGACAAACTTACGCTCTGTAGCAACGCTTATAGTGCCTGTCTACGAACAGCTCTGTTCAAAAATATCCACGTTTTTGTTGAGGTTCCCTTCGATTCAATAAGCAGGCACTACCAGAAGAGCAACCGTAAAAATGAAACGCATTTCATCGAAGAAGTTAAGCGGATCAACCATATTGACGCGCCTTCGTACCACACATTAGAAGGGTCATGGATTTTTACAAGACCACTATGCGAAAGCCTTCAGATGCTTGATTAAAGCGGGCGATGAAGGCTTAGGGGAGCTCTATGCCTTCGAGACGAAACCGGCTTGCATTCTTCACCATCGCCTGGATTTTCTCTCTACTGATAAGCGCGACGATCAGCCATGCTCAGGTGAGTTACACGACGACGTGGGTAGGCAACACGTATTCGACTATTCCCACTTACGTGGGGAACGCCATGCGCTCCATGTGGGTGGCACCTGAGGGCATCGTCTATACAGCGTCCATGTGGGACGAGAGCCAGGGAAGTATTAACGTCTACCAGAACGGCAATAAGATAACCACCATCGGCTTGCATGGAGAGGCTCAGGGCGGGGCGATCAGCGGTGATGCGACCGATCTCTTCTCCGCGCTGCAATTCAACACCACGCTCGGCGGCAGCGGCTTTATCGGCCGCTACAACCGGAGCACCGGCGTACGGGATCTGACATGGTCGGCGAGCTCGGATAAGACTGAACGGCGTGCGGATGTGATTACGGGTATCGCCGACACCGGCACGCTCGTTTATGTCAGCGACCATCCGGACAACCTGGTGCGGTGCTACACGACCGCAGGGGTGTGGCAATCGGATTGGAGCCTCACAGATCCTGGCGCGATTGCAATCGACGGATCGGGGAACATCTGGGTCGCCCAAATGAAGGAGGGGACGATTCAAGAATTCGCCCCGTCTGGGAACATGCTGAACACGATCAACATGGGTTCCAGTTCGCGACCTTCGGCCTTGTACTATGACGCCGCCAATAACCAGTTGATGGTCGGCGATCAGGGGCCGAACATGAACATTCAAATCTACGGAAACCTGTCGAGCACTCCGTCTGTGGTGGGTACATTCGGCGTCCAGGGCGGATATCTGGACACGACTACGGGAAACAAGGGACAGACAGGAAGCCAACGCTTCACGCGTATCGTCGGCATTGGGAAGGATGCTGCCGGAAACCTCTACGTCCTCAACAATCCCTGGGGAGGAACCTGGGATTTGGGACGGAACGGCAAGACCGACCTTCACGCTTACAACAGCTCCGGCGTGTTGCAGTACACGGTGCAAGCGCTGAACTTCGAAGGCGCTGCTGCCTTCGACCCCGCCACGGATGGAGCTTACCTCTATAGCGGTCAGGACGTTTACCACTACACCGGTTCCGGCGCGGCCGGATACGTCGGCAACAGCGTTGATGCGCTCGACAATCCGACAGACCCGCGCGTGGATGTAACCAGCCAGAGCCGCGGGTTCGACTTCGGCCTTATGGCAAGCGTCAATGGTCATCGCATCCTCGCGGCTGCCGGCCAGAACTCCGATGCGTTCCTCTTCTCCTATTTCCCCACCAACCAGTACATATCGGTTCCTTTTGGCTCCCTGCCGGGCCAGGCCAGTGCGGCGGGTTATAACTACGCCAACTACTTCAATACAACAGCCCGTATCCGGAACGGATTCTGCCTCGATACGAACGGGGACATCTGGGTGGGATTGGACAAGACCAATGCGATCTCTCATTACCCGCTGACAGGATTCGACGCCAACGGACTGCCGATCTGGGGACCGCCGACGACCACTCCAACGCCCTCGACCATCGCGCCGTTGGGCGGCATCGAGTACATTCCGTCGACCGACACGATGGTCCTGATGAACGCGAACGGCACCGATTGGACCTCGCTGGGTGGCCGCGTCGAGGTCTACCACGGTTGGAAGGCGGGCCACACCACCAATCCGGACCTGGTCATCAACCTGAAGACTGCGCAGAATCCCAAGGGACGAGCCGCGGCAGGCAATTACCTCTTCATCTCCTACGTCCACACTGTGCCCGATATCGACGCCTACAACCTGACAACCGGTGCCGATGACCTGACGATGACCAGCGCCGATCCGAACGTGGCCGTGGGCAACGATGTGGATTCGATGTACGGCATTCGAGCTTATCAGACGAGCACCGGTGACTATCTGATCAGCAAAGACAACTACAACGAAAACTCAATCGTCATTCACAGGATGACCGTCGCGCCGACGCCGGACTTCAGCGTCTCAGCGACGCCCAGTTCGCAGACCGTGACGCAGGGAGATAGCACAACCTACACAGCAACGGTCGGTGCCCTGAACGGCTTCACCGACACAGTGGACCTCAGCGTGGGCGGTTTGCCTGCCGGTGCGACAGCAAGCTTCAACCCCGCGTCAATCACTACTTCCGGAAGCTCGACACTGACTGTTTCCGCAGCGTCTACTACTCCTCCGGGTACGTATACGCTGACGATCACGGGCGCCACCAGCACTCTTTCGCGCACGGCGACAGTGATGCTGATCGTGCCTGGACCGCCCGATTTCAGCACCACAGCAAGTCCGAGTTCGCAGACGGTGATGCAGGGCAACAGCACCACCTACACGGCGTCGATCGCTCCTCTGAGCGGCTTCACCGGTACCGTGAACCTCAGCGTCAGCGGCTTGCCTGCCGGTGCGACGGCAAGCTTCAACCCCGCGTTGAGCACTGCCTCCGGAAGTTCGACGCTGACAGTCTCGACAGCATCAACCACGCCATCGGGCACGTATCCGCTGACGATTACGGGCACCGACGGCACGCTGTCTCACTCGGCCACCATCACGCTGGTCGTGGCAACGCCTGACTTCAGCATCGCGGCTGCGCCAAGTTCGCAGACGGCGGTACCAGGCAACAGCGCAACCTACACAACAACCATCGGTGCACTGAACGGCTTTACCAACACGGTGAACCTTAGCGTGAACGGCTTGCCAACCGGTGCGACGGCAAGCTTCAACCCCGCGTCGATCTCCGCTTCAGGAAGTTCAACGCTGACGGTCTCGACAGCGACCACAACGCCAACAGGCACATACACTCTGACGATTACAGGCACCGACGGCAGCCTATCGCGCTCGACGACAATCACTCTGGTGGTCAACACAAACTCAGGCGGTCTGCCCGCAGGCTGGAAGGATCAGGACGTTGGAACTGTGAGCCTTGCGGGCAGTGCCACCTACAGCAACGGCACGTTCACGGTGAATGGCGCCGGGGCCAGTATTGGCGGCACAGCCGATCAGTTCAACTACGCATATCAGGCCGTCACGGGCACGGACTACACGATTACGGCTCGGGTTGTCAGCTTAACCAACACCAACAGCGGCGCGCAGGCAGGCGTGATGGTCCGCGAGACGCTTGACGCAGGTTCGACGATGGCGGACATCAACGTCACACCTGCGAACGGCGTCACCTGGATCTATCGCTCGACCACTGGCGCAGGCGGGAACCGAACCCCCGGACTTGTGACTCCCTACTGGGTCCGCGTCGTGCGTAGCGGCAGCACATTCACTGGTTACTATTCCGCGGATGGCATGGCCTGGACCCAGCAAGGCACAGTTGCCATATCGATGGCAAACAACGCCTACATCGGACTAGTGGTCAGCAGTCGGGCCGGCTCCGAGTTGGCCACTGCCACCTTCGATAACGTGTCAATCACCACCCCCAACAAGCAGTCTCTGACGATCACTCCGCAGTCGGCGACGACAACCTACGGCAGCGCGGCCACGACGCTGACTGCAACCGCCACCTTTAGCGGCGCCACTCCTCCGAGCGGATCGTTGGTCTTCCAGGTAGGCAGTGGTAGCCAGATGCCGGGTGTTTGCACAGTGAGCGGTGACACAGAGACGTGCACCGTCAACTACCCGACGGCCGGTCTCGCGGCTGGCAACAGCACCATCACGGTCACTTATGCGGGAGATACCAATTACGCACCAGGCTCGGCATCTGCAACATTAACGGTCAGTGGGCAGGGGAACGTGCAACTGGTGACGACCACTGCGCTCGCCTTACAGAATGACGGCAGTTACCAGGCGACCGTGACGGTAAGCAACACCGGAGGCAGCACCGCGCAAAACGTCGTGCTCACTGGCGTGTCCGTGGGCAGTGCAAGCGGCACACCCGTGCCACAGTCGCTAGGCAACATCGCTCCCGGCGGGTTCGTGACGAGTGTTGTAAGCGTTCCAGCCAGTGCAGGCGCTCCCGGCAGTGCCGCCGTCGTGAAGGCCACCGGTACCTACACCGGCGGGACCTTCGGTGGCAGCTTCCGGACAACACTACCCTGACTTCGAACTTACTAATCCCAGAATCTACGGAGAACACATGAAGAAGTCCATCCTCGCAATCGCCCTCGCTCTGGTCCCGGCAGCGTTGTTGATGCCAGCGGCTCATGCCGACACCATCAACCTCACAATCAACGACCCTTTGCAAACAATAGGAACAGCGGGAGGAATTCTCGACTACAGCGCCACCGTCTCGGCGCCCAGCACAAATTCTGCACTGGTTTATCTGAACGGCGACAGCTACTCGCTGAATGCAGCTTTTATGCTGGATGACTCTCCGTTTCTGTTGAACTTCCCTTTGAACCTGGCTCCGGGACAAAGCCATACGAGTACCTTGTTCGAGATCATCGTTCCGGCGGACTCACCACTTGGCCTCTACGTTGGATCGTTCCAGATCCTGGGTGGTGCTACCGGCAGCGACGGCCTGGTGCTGAGCAGCGCCGCTTTTGGCACGGCAGTGTCCTCGGAACCGTCAAGTTTGCTCCTCCTGGGGACTGGTTTGATCGGTGCGTTCGCGTTGTACCGCCGGATGCACCTCACCGACGCCGGAAGGTTGTCCGACGAAGTATAAGGCTGCGCCGCTGATCTTATGCTGTCTGACGCTTTGTTATCCGATGGGTGTGAGCCGTGTTCTACAGGGATTGTGCGCGAGGAGAGAAGTTGCCTCGCGCACAAGATGCGGGAGGGGTGGACGATGGCGTTTCTGTGTGCGAACCGAGTGAAGATCGATCACGGTTGCTGCTGCATCCAGCCGTGACGGGTCAGCCAGGTGGCGAGAAGGCTGGCCATGCGGAGGGGCCGGAGAGATTTTGCGCGAGGACGATGCCGTGAATGATGAGGATACCGGTGGCGGTGGAATTGAAGGCGGGAAGATAGACGTCGAGTGACGGCTGATCAGCGGAGCCATGAGAGAGTGGAGCGGGAGCGGGCCACAGCGGGCGGAAGCTTTGCTGCGCGGCGGCGAGAGATGCGCAGAGGGCGATGCAGGCAAGAGCGAGGGGGAACTCGGCGGCATGTTTTAGGCGAGGGGCGGCGCTGCGTGGCGCGTTCGTAGTCCCAGGCGATGAGGTCGGCCCAGAGATCTGGAGGGAGCTGCGGCGCGGATAGGGAGTGTGAATGACATTCGATTGCTTTGGGTGTGCGATTCCCTGCCCTTATGCAAGCTCCGGTGCGGCGGAGGTGAGGTTGAGTGTGATCTGCTGCGAGCCGAGGCGTGGGTGCTTCGCCGTGAGGGTGACGATGCCGGGGCGCTGCTGGGCGCGGACCCAGACGGCGCCTGTGCCGCCGACGAGCGAGAAGGGATTGTCGCCGATGAGCTGGGCGGGGCCGGTGAGCTCGAACTGGATGGGGTCGTTGGCGATGGGGCGAATGCGGCCATACTCGTCTGTGACGCGGAGGACGATGCGGGTGGTGTCCGCGCCATCGGCGACAAGCTCGTGGTCGTCGGTGAGAAGCTCGAAACGGCGGTCGACGCCGCGTCCGGAGAAGGTTTTGGAGATGACTTGTCTGCCTTGCAGGAAGCCGTCGATGCGGAGATCGCCCCAGTCGCGGATGGATTTTTTATCGAGCGCGATGGAGAAGGGAGCATAGCGGAGATGCGGGAACTGCTCGTGATCGGGGTCGGCTTCGGCTACCTGCTGGAATCCTTTGCCGCTATCGAGAAAGAGCTTGACGTGATCGCAATTGGAGCAGATGAGGGCGACCGTGAAGCCGGTGTCTTCGTCGTTGCGTGCCCAGTGGAATGCGGGCTCGAGGACGATCTCTTCTTCCGGGTCACACTGCGATTTGTAGAAGCCGGCAGCAGGCTTGGGAAGACGGAAGATGTCGGAGACGCCGTGATAGCAGATGCGATCGCCGCTGCCGAAGTTGAAGTGGGTGTTGTAGTCGAAGGCACACCAGCCGATGCCTCCGGAGAACTTCGGGTCGGAGGCAATCTGGTCGTGGATTCGCGCGTGGCGTAATGTGTGTTCGCGCTGGCGCGCGGAGTTGTCGGTGGAGCGCGTGGGGAAGGTGTGGCCGACGAACTCTGTGTTGAGGTAGAGCGGAGCAACGGGAGCGTGCAGCGGGAAACCGAAGTCGTTGTTCGTGTAGACGTCTTCGAGAAGCTCGGAGTGAAGGTTGGAGCGAATGCCCCCGGTCTGGCGGGTCTTGTCGAGGGCGTGAGCGGTCTCGTTGGTGCGCGTGTAGAAGTCGTGATCATCTTTGGACTCGTTGATGCGCACGCCCCAGAGAATGATGGAGGGGTGGTTCCAGTCGCGGCGGATCATGCGGGACACGTTGTCGACGGCGATGTCCTGCCATGCCTGGTCGCCAATGTGCTGCCAGCCAGGGATCTCCTCGAGCACGAGCAGACCAAGCTCGTCGCAGGCGTCGAGGAAGTGGCGAGACTGCGGGTAGTGCGAGGTGCGAACGATGTTGCATTTGAGCTCGCGGCGCAAGATGTAGGCATCGCGGCGCTGCACGCGCGCGGGCATGGCCTGACCGACGAAGGGAAAGGTCTGGTGACGGTCCAGGCCGCGCAGCTTGACGATGCTTCCGTTGAGTGAGAAACCCTGCGGTGTGAAGCGCGCCTCGCGGAAGCCGATGCGGCGCGTGTCATGATCGAGGACATGGCCGTTGCGCAGCAGGCGGGCGTGGACCTCGTAGAGCTTCGGCGTGCGGAGATCCCACAGCTCGATGCCAGTGAGGTGGTTGAAGCGCAGGACCTGCGAGGGCGTGCCGGATGCGCCGGTGTGGGTGGAGAGTGGCGCGGCCTGCTTTGCCAGGATTTTGTCGCCGTCGTACAGCTCGGCCTCGACGGTGATGTTGTCGTCGGTGACGGGGCGCTCGAAGAAGCACTCGACTTCGAGCGAGGGTGAAGAGGAGAGCGGATCGATGGCACGGGTGAAGATGTTTTCAAGGAAGAGATCAGGAACGATGCGCAGGCTGACCTCGCGGTAGATGCCGCCGAAGGTCATGTAGTCAATCTCGTAGCCGAAGGGAGGAATATCTTTGCGCTCGGTGGAGTCGAGGTGGACGGCGAGGACATTTGGCGCGTCCCAGCGCAGGTGCGGCGTGAGTTCGAATGAGAAGGGCGTGTAGCCGCCTTTGTATTCGCCGAGCGAGTGGCCGTTGATCCAGACGGTGCTGGCGGTCATGGCGCCTTCGAAGTCGACGAAGACGCGCTTACCGCGTGCCGACGCTGGGAGGCGGAAGTGGCGGCGGTAGGTGGAGACGAACTCGTATTCGGCGTCGTCGAAGCTGTGCCAGGGGAAGAGCTTGTTGGTGTGGGGAAGGACGACGGAGGTGAAGGCGCGGTCATCGAAATCCGGTTTGGTGTCGCCAAGTGTGGTGGTGGGATGGAAGAGCCAGTTGCGATTGATGAAGATGCGTCGTGGCAGAGACGAGGATGCACGAGGCTGCGCGTAGGATGTGGGACCGATGAGCGCGGCTCCGGCGGTGAGGCTGGAGGATTTGAGGAAGTCTCTGCGATTCATTGTTCCTCCTGCGTTGCGGGGCTGGCCGCCATGTCAAGGGTGAGGGTGGAGCCGCGAAGGATGTCGTTGTGACTGAAGTTCCAACTGGGTTGCGCGTGGCCGTCGAGGCGGACGGAACGGATGTAGATATTGTCGGCGGAGTTGCCTTTTGCGGCGATAGTGAAGGTTTTGCCGTTTGCGAGGTGGATGGCGATGCGCGAGAAGAGAGGCGAGCCAATACTGTAGTCGAGCGTGCCGGGACAGACGGGATAAAAGCCCATCGCGCTGAGGACGTACCAGGCGGACATCTGGCCGGCATCGTCGTTGCCGGGCAGGCCATCCGGGCCTGCACCAAACTGTGTATTCATGAGCTCGCGGACATGCCGCTGCGTCTTCGCGGGAGCGTCGGCGAAGTTATAAAGGTAGGCGATGGCGTGGCTAGGCTCGTTGCCCTGATCGTAGAGATGGTTGCTGAAGAGGCCATCGAGTTTGGCAATGAAAGCAGCGCGGCCGCCGACGGCCTCGATGAGGCCGTCGATATCCTGAGGAACGAAGAAGGTGTACTGCCATGGATCCGCTTCGGTGACAAAAGTAGCGGGTTTGGCGGGGTCGAAGGGCGTGATCCAGGAGCCATCGGCGTGGCGGCCGCGAACGAAGCGGGTCTCGGGATCGAAGACGTTGCGCCAATTGTGCGAACGCCGGAAGAGGAGCGTGGCGTCGTCGCTGTGCCCGAGCGCGGAGGCGAACTGCGCGGTGACGTAATCGTCGTAGGCGTACTCGAGGGTGCGCGAGACCTGCTCGCGCTGATGGAAGGCGTCGAGGACTTCGTCTTCGAGCGGGATGTAGCCGTACCGCAGGTACGAGGCGAGAGCACGGCGGCCCCTGCCTGTGAGGTACTCGGCGAGGGGAGGGCTGATGAAGGCGTTCCGGCGGACGAGGCGGTAAGCCTCGGGAACGTTGAAGTTGCGGATGCCTTTCGCGTAGGCGTCGTAGATGACGGCAACGGCATGATCGCCAATCATCTCGGAGGTGTAGCTGTTCCAGGTGGGAAAGATGGGGAGGAAGCCGCCCTGCTGACCTTTGTCGATGAGGCTCTGAACCATCTGTCCGTCGCGCTGTGGGTCAAGGATGGTGAGGAGCGGGTGGAGTGCGCGGAAGGTATCCCAGAGCGAGAAGTCGTCGTAGTAATCGGTGCCTGGGAGGGTGTGATGGAGTCGGCCCTGGTTGGCGAAGCCGTTGTAGGAGCCTTCGGCGTCGCTGACGATGCGGGGTGCAAGCGAGGCGTGAAAGAGCGCGGTATAGAACATCGTCTGCTGTGCCGGCGTTCCGCCTTCGATCTCGATACGGCTGAGATAGTGACGCCAGGTGGCCTCGGTTTGCGCGCGGATGGCATCGAAGTTCCAGTCAGGTTCTTCGGTGGAGAGATTGCGCTCAGCTTCAGCGAGGCTGGTGAACGATGTGCCGATGCGGACGAGGACGCGCTGCGGTGCGTTGGGCGCGAGCGTGATGTAGGCACCGATGCGATTGCATCCGGAGCCTTGCTGCTGCGCGCGCTTTGCCGTGGCTGTGTTGCACCAGGTACCAAAGTCGGCGATGGGCTGATCGAGCTTGATCACGAAGTAGCCGTCGAAGCCGGCGGGCTGACCGGCACCCTGGTAGATGCGAACGACGGGGTTGTAGCCGACGATCTCGCGTGTCTCGGGATGCACTTCGATGAAGCCCTGGTTGGGGCGGACGTTGGGCTCGACGAGGAGATGGCGCGGGCCCGAGGAGGGGAAGGTGATGCGCATGATGCCGGCGCGGGTGGTACCGGTGAGCTCGACCCTGAGGTGGTAGTCGTCGAGATCGACGGAGTAGAAGGCGGGCGACATGATCTCGGAGGCGTGTCGGAAGCGGGAGGCGCGCTCGTCGGGCGCGACCTTAAGCTCGCCGGTCGTTGGCATGAGGGTGACACTGCCGTAGTCCTGGGTGCAGCTTCCGCTGAGCCAGTGGCTGCCGCGGAAGCCGGTGATCTTTGTGTCGTTGTAGTAGTAGGGGGCGACGCACTTGGCCTCGGTGCTGCGCGTCTCGGGAGTCCAGCCGGTCATGCCGAAAGGGACGCCAACGACGGGGTAGGTCTGACCGTCGTGCGATGTGCCGATGCGGGAATCAACCAGGCGAAACGGGTCGAAGGAGTGCAGCTGTGCGATGCATGGGGCGGCGATAAGACATACAGCGACGATGGTTGCGAGTCTCCAAGGGAATCGTTCCGTCGCGCGATTCCTCTCTTGCATGACCTGTCGGTTCATTCCGTAGCGTTTCCTCAACAGTGCGCTCTGACCCCGTCTCTTCTTTCGATAGAGCGCGGGGTCAGAGCAAGGGCGATGATGGTTCAAGTCTCGACAACAGCTTAGAAGGTGAACTCTCCGCCGACAAGAATGACGCGAGACATACCGGCGGTCTGTCCCTGGTTGAACTGGCCGAAGCTTCCCGAGGCAACGTTTGACACAGAGCCATTCATTCTCGATGCCGTGGTCGAGCTCAACAGATTGTGGTTCACACCATAGTAGACGGGGTGATTGAAGATGTTCATGAAGGTGCTGTTGATGTTTAGGTTATAACGTTCACCTATCTTAAAGCCCTTGGTGAAGCGCATGTCGAACAGCGCTTCGCGCGGCGAACGTGCTCCGGAAAGGGTGCGAGGAGCGTTGCCAAGTGCAGGTGCTCCCGGAGCACCAGGCGCCTGGCAGGTTGTACCAGTGGAGCTGACCATGCAGCCAAAGGCGGCGGGATTGAGGTAGGGGGTAAACCCAGAGTGCAGCGCGTTCTTCTTCCAGTTCTTGTTGAGCAGAGGGACGCCGGGGACGATGTTGGGCCGCAGCGTGTAGCCGACAGGCAAGGCATTGGCGGTGCAGAAGTTGGTCTTGTTGGCTCCCGTGCCGGAAGATGTGCATCCATTCGTCCCCACAGGAGTGACAGAAATGAAATTGCCCACGGTGCCGAGAATGACGGTGTTGGGCAGACCGTCGGCATAAGTGGCGATGCCTGCGGTAGAGATATTTCCCAGAAGGTTGTTGAGAAGGTGGCTGTGAAAGTTGAGACCGTCCTGCGAACCGATGGGGAGATTGTAGGTGTAGCCGATCTTGAGACGGCTGGCCTGATCAAAGCTGGCCACGGCCCATTCGCCGTTGGGGTTGGTCGGATTCTGCGGCAGAACATAACCGAAGCCGCCGCCGTTCGCGCCGGTGTTCGTGTCAGGACCGTTGTCGAGCGTCTTCGACCAGGTGTAGTTGGCGAGCACCGAAAGTCCGCGACCAAAGCGCTGATTGATGCTCAGGTACATCCCGTTGTACTCCATGCTTCCACCGCGCGGATACATTTCATAGAGCGATTGGTTGAAGAAATTCTGATATGGATTGAGCAACTGTAGGTTGGTCTCCGAGAGCAGAGCGCCATTCTGCGTGATGCCCCAGGGATTGGGACTGGACGCGCCGAGGTTCTGGTGCGTCTGGATGGCATTGGTGATGGTGCTGAGCGAGGGTACGTTGAGCGCGCTGGCAAAGCCTCCACCGCCGAACGCTCCGATCAGGTGGGTCCCCTTCGCGCCGTTATACGTGGCCTGTAGGACGGTGCGGGCCGCGGGCTGATATTGGAGTGTGAGGTTCCAGGACTGCGTGTAAGGGACCTTGTTGCTCTGGTTCACATAGACCAGAGCGAGGCCGGTGGAGTAGAGGATGGGTCCGCGGTTTCCATTGAGCGCAGTATAGGCCGAGGTGAGCGGGCCGATGGGATTCGTGATGTAGTTGACCGTGGAGTTGGGGGTGACGCCGCCGTTCTGGTTGCCAACTGCCTGCGAAGCAACATTGAAGTCGGGATCGGGGATATTCTCGTAACCGGTGAGCGGAAGACGCTGAAGCGTGTAGGCCGCACGCACGGTAGTCTTCGTCGTGGGAGCGTAGGAGAAGCCAATGCGAGGCTCAAAGCCCTTGTAGTTGATAGGCCACAGGGTCCTGGGATTGCCGCAGGCTCCGGAGAAACAGAAGGCGGTGGAAGTGACGAGGCCATTGAGGTTGCCGGGGATGCCCTGGCCGACGTATGCCTGATTGTTGAACTTCTCCATACGCGGGGTCTCAAGCTCATAGCGCATACCGGCATTGATGGTGAGGTTGGGCAGGATCCTCCAGTCGTCCTGAAAGTAGCCGGCATAATAACGCCAGCGATAGTAGCCTGGCACTTCGACAGGAGTGTTCGTAAAGGCGGAGATGGTGCCGAGGATGAAGGTGGCGAGTGGTGCTCCGCCGGCGGAGCCGTTGTTGGTCTGCGCGGCAGAGAAGCTGTAGCGGCCGCCGGTGGCTCCGCCGAGATCGTATTGGTTGGACTGGAGCCAGCGGGTCTCACCGCCGAACTGGAAGAGATGATGGCCGTGGGTCCAGGTGATGTCGTCGCCAGCGATGAAGTTCTGGTCGACCTGAATGGCCGCGTTGGAGAGGCCCATCTGCATGGTGTAGCCGACACCATTGGCGTTCAGGTTGCCGAGGCTGGGGAAGCCGTAGCCAAAGGAGGCTCGCGCGAGACCGTAGGCCGCGGCGTAATCTTTGGAGCGCGTGCTGGGTGGCGCGAGGCGCTGCTGGTTGACGCGCATGAAAGAGTAGTGGAAGCTGTTGACGATGTTGCTAGAGAAGACGTGCGTGTAGCCGAGCGCAATGTCGTGTGTGGCAGCCGAGTCGGTGGGTACGATGGTCAGCGGATTGGAGGCGGCAACGGCGAAGAAACGCGCTGCATTGACCGGGACGACGGTGTAGCGAACGAAGAACTGATTGTTATTGTTGAACTGCTGATCAATGCGGATGGAGTAGCGATTGTCGGTGTTGAGAACGCCACGCTTGTAGGTTGCGTTGGTGCCGTCGTTCTGGGGCGTGGCCTGGGCATTATCGAACTTGATATACGGGCCGGGGTTCGATGGCGTCGGAAATTGCGATAGCACAAACTGCGCGAATTTATTCTGAGCAAGTTGCGCGGAGACGTCGTCGTTGGCGATAGGGCGGATCTGCGACGAGGCGTAAGGGCCGTTGGGAAAACCATTGGCGTCGACGGTGGACTGATAGTTGATAGAGCCGATGCGCGGAGCAGCGAGAGCCGCAGCATAGCCGGAGCTCTTGAGGATGCTCTGATTGAGCAGTGTGAGCGAATCGTGTAGATGGCCGGCAAGCTCATCAGGCGTTTGGAATTTACCGCGGAAGCCGAAGGTATTCTGCATGCGGGCCGGCTCTACGCCGACATAGAAGAACGTTTTGTCTTTGTGGGGGTAAATCTTGGGAATCCAGATCGGGCCTCCGACATAGAAGCCATAATAGTTTTCGTGCAGCGCACTGGGGATTGTGCCGCCGTCGGGAAAGGCGTTGAAGTAGGGGTCAGTGTGACTGTATGTGATCGCGCCGTGATACTGGCTGGTTCCTGCCGAGCTGCTTTGAACGATGACACCGCCGCCGGTGCGGCCGTATTTGGCCGAGAGTCCGGTGGTGATGACCGTAGCCTCCTGCACCAGGCGACCGGAGAGGTTGACTCCGGTGCGCGCGAGGCTGGGCTGGGTGACGTCGGAGCCATCGACGACGATGGAGCTTGTTCCCGGAGGTGCGCCGCCAATCACGATACCTGCTCCGGGGGTCACATAGCTGGTATAGGCACCGGGATTTTCGGTTGAGATGCCACCGGGCTGTAGCGGGTCGCCGACGACGCCGGGCACGAGCAGTGAGGCCTCAAGTGAGCTTCGCTCAGGATAGGGGAGGTTCTGGACGATGGCATGATCGACCGTGGTGACGACATTGGATTCGGTCTTCGTGAGCAGGTCGGCGTCAGCGTTGACGGTGACGCTCTGGGTGACGGTACCGACGGACAGCACGATGTCGAGCGGGGTGGAGCCTACGCCGGAGACGCTTACCGATTGCGTTTTCGTGCGCTGGAAGCCGCTTTTCTGCACGACAACCGTGTAGACCCCGGGATTGAGGGACTGCATATGGAAGAGGCCGCTCTGGTTGGTGACCGTGGTCTGGCGGACGCCGGTGGCCATGCTGACAATATCAACTTCGGCACCAGCGATGAAGGCTCCAGAGTCGTCGCGCACCGAGCCGGCAATGGCTCCTTGCCCAGTCTGCGCGGAGACGCTGATGGCGGAAATAAGGACAGCTACGGCGGCGCCGCGGAGGGCCCAGGGAATGGAGAACGCTAGGCGTGCGGCGGAGTGGAGACGGAAGCTTCGCAGGAGACCTCTCTCTGCGCTCTTGTTTTGTTGACGGACTTGCATGAAACCTCCTGGGAAAACTCACAGACAACTGCGCCATGAGTGGCACTGGCTAACTGAATTAGCAGTTTTTATCCGCTGACAGAAGCGCGTGTCAACGATCTCAACAAAGCCAATGCAAGGCCGAGGTCCGTATCACGATACGATACAAACTTGCGAGATAAGCTGTTACAAGAACAGCATGGGAATTCAAGACAATGGTGCAGATATCTCCCGTTTCGAAGGTAAATTTAACTCTTGTGAAAGGTCGAGGTGGATTTGCATGCAACGTCTCACAATATGAGACGATATTCAGTCGTCAACGAACCTTTTGCTGCACTTCTCTCAAATCGGCTCGGGCGCAGATTTCATCCATGCATCGTTGGGGTAGACCTTGTCGACGTTCTGCGCCGTGAGCAGTTCGTGCTGCACGAAAACCGCGGGCGCTACAGGCTTGTGCTTGAGGATGTCGAGGGCCAGACGGATGATTCGTTCGCCGTAGGTCTCGGGGAAGTATGCAGCGGAGCAAATGAGACGACTGGACGGCCTTCGCATCTCTTCGCGTGCTGCGAAACTTCCGTCCTGTCCGGCGATGGCGCAGGATCGCTCCAGTCCGACCTCACGAAAGGCCTGCAGGGCGGCGAGCGCAGTGGAGTCGTTGACCGCACCAATAAGAGCGCGCTCGGGCTTTCTGCGGCGGATATGGCGGCGGACGATGTCGAGCGTTGCTTCGAACTGGCCGCCCTTGGTGTCGTAGTGATGCGTGGGAATGCGATGGCTGTAGGCGCCGACCTCATTGATGCCGTCGAGGACTCCGGTAAGACGGGCATTGAGCAGAGGGCCAGCAGCGTCGACGCCGAGGAGGATAATCTGCTCGGGCCCGCTCTTCCAGTTCTTTGCCGCCCATCGCGCGAGGTGACGGCCTGCCATGCGGCCCGCCTTGTAATTGTCGGCCCCGAAGTAGATGGCGCCAGGATGGGGAATATCGAGCGCGATGAAAGGGATGCGCGCCTCGGAAAATTTTCCAGCGATCTGTGCTGCAACACCGATGTTGATTTGCGAGTCGATGACAAGATCAACTCTTTCCGAGACGAAGGTGTCGGCGTTTTGAAGCGCAATTCGCGGGCTGAGACCGTTATTGAGCACCAGCAGGTCGACGTTGGCAGCGTTCGCCGCGATGACGAGACCATCACTAACGGTCGCTGTGAAGGGCAGCAGGCTGGTCTGCGAGCCGTAGCCGATGCGGTATCGCTTGGTGCGGGCAGGCTGGACACAACAGCGATAGCCCTGCTTCCCTGCCCTCTCAAGCAGGTGCGTCTCTACCAGGGTTTCAAGCAGCCGGAAGGTCGTTGCTTTGTGAAGTCCGACACGGGAGGCGACGACGCGGAGGCCTAAGACCTCGGAAGTGGACTGGAATGCGTTAAGGATCGCGGCTGCGCGAACGACAGACTGAACCATGTATCCGCGCTTCGCTACAGTATTGTTGCTGGCGGTCTTCGAGGGTGACTTCATGCGGCTCTCCCTATGCGGCTCTCTCTGCACACGCAACTACCAGACTTCTGACGTTGGGCGAAAACGGAGCTTGATAAGTTTCACTCTGCAAGACAGCAGACCTCTGCGGGAAATTGCTCTTTCCTGTGAGGCTTTTGGCGCCTTAGGATCGTGAAGCTTACAGAATCACCTTCTTCGTAACCTCGAAGCCCGCACGGCAACGTTATCGCATAGTGTGCGGCATACGCAAGCAAATGGCTCCATCGCTATGCAGGACGATGGGAGAGTTTTGGAAAGGGCGAGGATGTTACTGGAGCAGACCTGGCGTTGGTTCGGTGCCAATGACCGTATCACATTGCGAGACGCACGCGAAGCCGGGGCAACCGGTATCGTCACCGCGCTGCACGAGATGCCGCCAGGCGAGGTATGGCCGGTTAGGGCGATTCGAGAGCGTCAGGATGTGGTTCGCGCGGCGAAGCTGGAGTGGACGGTCGTCGAGAGTCTCGATGTAACCGAGCGCATCAAAATGCGCGCCCCAGGATGGCAGCGGGATGTGGAGAGCTTCGCGCAGTCAGTTCGCAATCTTGCGGAGTGCGGTATACGGACGGTGGCGTACAACTGGATGCCCCTGTTCAGTTGGATGAGAACGCATCTGCATGAGCCTGCGCCAAAGGGCGGCTTTACAACGCGCTTCGATGCGACGGCATTCGCGGCGTTCGATCTATACATGCTGAAGCGCAAGGGCGCGGAGGAGGAGTGGGGCGAAGAAGCAGTTGTCGCCGCCCATGCATATCTCGAGCAACTCTCGCCTGCCGAGGCGGAAACGCTGCGCGAGACGATTCTTGCCGGACTGCCGGGAGGGCACCATCGACTGACGTTGCATGAGACGGCGGAGATGCTGTGTGGCTATGAGGGTATCTCGCTCCAGGATCTGCGTGGGACCCTGGCGGAGTTTCTTGAGCACATCGTCCCGGTGGCGGAGGAGTGCGGCGTAAGGCTATGCATTCATCCGGATGACCCGCCGCGTCCACTGCTGGGACTGCCGAGGATTGCGAGCACGGCGGAAGATCTGCGATGGATTCTGGCGCGGCATGACGGCAATGCGAATTCACTGACCTTCTGCACGGGAGCACTCGGGGTTCGCGCAGACAACGATTTACGCGCGATGGTTGCGGAGTTTGCACCGCGAATCGGCTTTCTGCACCTGCGCTCGACGGAACGGGAACCGGGGTTAGTTGCAAGCATGGAATCGTTCTTCGAGGCCGCGCACCTGGAGGGCGACGCAGATCTGATCGGCATCGCGGTCGAGATCATGCGAGAGAAGCACCGGCGCGAACTGAACGGTGACGAGCGCAGCCTACCGTTTCGTGCGGATCATGGGCAGGAACTTTTGAACGACCGCGAGCGCGGATCCGCTCCGGGGTATCCAGCGGTAGGGCGTTTACGTGGCCTGGCGGAGCTGCGCGGGGCCTTTACTATGGCGGAACGATGGATGACGAAAGTTGAGCGGGAATGCAGGATCCCTTAAACAAGAATGCGCTGATCTTCGGTGGAGCTTCTGGTATTGGATGGGCAGCCGCCCAGACGATGATGGAGCATGGCGCGAAGGTAACGATCGCGGATGTGCACAGGTCCTCAGAGTGCAATGATGCGGCACGGTACATCGACTGCGATGTGTGCAAGGCGGAGCAAGTGTGCGCAGCGGTGCGTTATGCGACAGAGCGGGATCCGCTGGACTGGCTAGTCTACAGCACGGGCATTCAGCGCTATGGGTCCGTGGTGGACACGTCGGTGGAGGAGTACGACCTGGTGCAGTCGATCAATGCGCGCGGGGCGTTTCTGGCTTGCCGGGCGGCAATTCCGCGAATGCCCAAGGGTGGCGCGATTGTGTTGGTGTCGTCGGTGCAGGCGCTGGCCTGCCAGGAGAGCGTGGCAGCGTATGCGGCGAGCAAGGGGACCCTGGAAGCGTTGACGCGTGCGATGGCGGTGGATCACGCAAAGGACAATATCCGCGTGAATGCGGTGCTACCGGGAACGGTCGATACGCCGATGGTGCGCTCGTCGGCGAGACGATTCGGAGGAGCGGACGGGTTGGAGCAGACTCTACAGCAGTGGGGTGAGAGTCATCCTCTGGGGCGCGTGGGGCATGCGGACGAGATCGCAAACCTGATTGCGTTTCTGCTGAGCGACAAGGCCTCGTTCATTACTGGGGCTTCATATCGTGCCGATGGTGGGCTGCTGGCGCAGCTTGCGGTGCGACTATAGCCGAAGCGGCGTGCTGGGCATGCCGCGTACGTTGGTTTCGAGAGAGAAGAGAGAGCCATCGAGCCCGTTAGGCTGCGCGCTGTCGGCGGCTGAGGTGAAGAGAAACGTCGAGGCCTCGCCCGTGGCGAAGGCGCAGGTGGTGGGATTGCGCACAGGCGTATCGATGATGGCGGCGATGGAGCCATCTGGCGCAATGCGGGCGATGCATGAACCACCGAAACGGCAGTTCCAGAGATGTCCCTCGGAATCGATCGTGGAACCGTCGGGAAGTCCGCGCGGGAAGCCAGCGAAGAAGACCTCGCGGTTCGCGATACGGCTGCGGACGGGATCGAAGCTGCCACGATAGAGGCAGTTTGCGAGTGTATCGCCAAAGTACATGGTTTCGCCGGTGGACGACCAGGCAAGCGTGTTGACGATGCCGAAGCCGCTTTGCCATTGCTTTGCTTCACCGCCGGGAGCGAGCGAGTAGAGCGCGCCCTGCCACGCTGTGACCTGCGCGGTAGAGCCGTCGGGCCGCACATTGTTCTGCATGGTGCCGAACCATAGGACGCCCGCGGGGTCGACGCGAGCATCGTTGCATCGGAGGGCAGGCCAGCCGGGCAGGCGGAAGAGGACGTCAGTCTCCTGGTGGGTGCGAGAGTCCCAGAGGACGATGCGACCGCCAAGGATAAGCGCGAGCAGATTTTGGTCCGTGGTGAGCGCAACGGCGGTAACAGGCTGGTCAAAGGCCCAGGTCTCGATGCTGCCGCTTGCGAGCGAGCAGCAATGAAGCAGGCCGCGGTTGATATCGGTCCAGAACACGGCGTTCTGCTGCGGGTGCCAGACGCAGCCTTCACCGCAGATGTCCTGCGTTGCAGCGAGGCGGCGAATGTGGGGGTGAGGCATCAGACGCTTCCATGACGAATGAGACGCTTAGAAGCGGAACAAACCCCACTGAGCAGGGTCGAGATTGGCTTCGCTGGGGACGTCGGCGGTCATGACATCAGCCTTATTATGCCAATAAACACGGGCCTGCGCGCGCGTGCCATCGCTGAGCACAAGGCCGACATCGCCGCGGTATTCTCTGCCGGGCGATGGATCGAGGCCGAGCAGGGACAACGGGACGGTCAACTGGTAGAAGTTTCCGTCGGCTGAGAGCGCGACGCGATCGCTGACGTCCTGGACATCGTCAAAGACGACCTCGCCGACGGGAGAGGAGAAGGTGACGCGGTTGCCTGGCCTGGCGGCCTTCTGGTGATAGAGCACGGCGAGTAGCCTGCCGTTGCGGCGCGTGACGAAGAGGCGCTGGTCGCCGATGGTGGCGTGGCTGTTGTCGCCTGGGCCGGTAGAGCGCAGCATTAGGTCAAGGCCGCCACCCTGCGTGAACGCGAAGGGAAACTCGGCCGCGGAGTTGCGCAGCAGGCCGGGATGGCTGGTGCGATAGGCGACGATAAGATTTTTGCCGTCGGTGGCGAGCTGGAAGGAGGAGCCCTTGTCGATCGCGGCCCAGTCATTTTCTGGCCAGCCTTCAGAGGCGGCCTTCGGGATTGCAGTGAAATGATGGACCTCGACCTCGGCCTTTCGTTTTTCAATCGAGAGCGATTGGGCGCGAAGCGGCGCGGCCTGCGCGAGCTGCGAGCGGCTGACGATGATGCTGCCTAGATCGACACGCTTGATGGAGTCGAGACCATCCAGCCGCACGATGGAGCTGTGCCACTTGCCCACGGAGAGGTAGACGTTGCCGTCGTCTTCGCCAAACATGAAGGGCCAGAACTGCTCGGCCTCAAAGCTGAGGTTGGTAATCTCCATGCCAAGCGTTTGTTTTGGATAAGGCCAAAAGGGCGAGAGGCGCGTGTCGCCGCCGAGCGTAGTGACCAGCAGACCGTCAACGGTGTAGACATAGATCTCGCCCATGTAGGAGTAGCGAGCAACAAGATAACCCGCCTCTCCGTGCGCCGGGCGCACAGGATAGCCGAGCATGCGCTTCGGATCCTGAATGTCGCCCGGGCCGGCAGGCGGAACGGAAGAGGGGTGCGTGGACATTGTCCAACGCAAATGACCATCCTTGTATCCACTCATGCCTGCGAGAAACCATCCGTCAGGGCTGAGCGCGACATCGCCTGCACCAGGTGTATGCGAAACAAGGGTGAGTTTTGTCAGGTCGTAGGAGGGAACGCCTGCGTCATCAACCGAGGCCGTCGGCAGATGATATGGTCCGCCGCTTATAACGGAGAGGTCGGGCTGAAAGACAACACCTGCGGAACCCGGCACGGCAGGGCGAATGAACTCGACTTCATCAGGTTGCACCGCATGATCGTGATTGTGATCGGTCCAGATGAAGAATGTCTGATCGGGATTGCCGGCAGGGATGTGTCGCTCGATATCTGGCCGATCAAGCGCAACCCAATGATGTGCACTTCCCTTAGCGCCGACCCAGCCCGCACTGGCGATGGGGCGGCAGACGCCATCTTCGAGGATCCAGAGCGTTGTGACGGTAGTCTGGTTATACCAATAGGTGTTGGAGGAATCAGTGAAATACTGATGGCCGTTGCGATAGAAGGTTTGTGCGGGCGTGATACCGCCGTGCGAGCCAACGGGAATCATGTCGTTCGGAAAGAAGATGGGCTTAGGCGAATAACCGCCGTAACTGATGAGGTCGTTGAGCGGATCGGGGAAGCGATAGCGTACAGCAGTGAGGCGCGAATTGCCGGTCGCCGGATCGACGCGGAACTCGAGCAACCCCATGCTGCCGGGGTTCCCAATCGAGGGATAATACGCGCGATAGAGATCGTGCGGGTCGGCGAAACCTCCACCTCCGTACTGCGTGGGACCATACCATGCGTTGAGGAAGCGCCCGGTTCTGGCGTCCCAGCGACTGATGCGCTTGGGAAGATAATCCTCTTCTGCAACCCATAGAACACCCTTCGAGTCGATGGTCATGCCGAGCGGATGAGCCATGCGCTGCTCATCGTATGCTCCTATCTGCGGGCCACCCGGACGCCCGATAACGCGTAACCTCTTACCGGTAGTCGCTGAAAAGACCTTGACCTGATGGTTGGAGCCCCAGTCGGTGACATAGATCTCGCCGGCGGATTCGATGATCTGCTTAGGAGACTCAAGCGCCGAAGCAGGAACGACAACGTTCGGATCGGCAAGCGAGAGTGTGTGCCAGTCATTGACGACAGTGAAACGTCTGATGGCGCCTCCGGTTGCGACCAACAGATGACCATCTGGCTCGAAGGCGAGCGCGCCGACACGAGAGAGCTTGATTTTTGCGAAGGGCGCCTGTGCGCCGTTGCGAACATCAAAAGCGACGATTTCGCCGCCCGCAGGACTCGAAAGCAGAAGTAGGCCGTTGGAGGCGGCAAGGCCGACCAGCTCACGGAAAGCATCGTGAGTCTGAATGCCGCTGACAATTTTCGCTATCGGTGTGAGACCGGTCTTCGTGATCGCGAAGACCTGGAGCGCTCCGGGATCGGTCTTGCCGAAGTCGCGGCTCGGATTGACGACGTAGACGGTATAGGCGATATGGTCAGGGTTGCGGTGATAACCAATGTCACGCGCAAGCGCAATACCGCCGTTCCAGCCGCGAATCTTAATCCCATCGAGTTTGCGGCCGTTTAGATCCGTCCACATCAAAGCATGACCGGCCTCGGCGGCCTGAGCCCCAAGCAAAATCTGCGGCGCGGTCGAGTGCGTGGGCCAGGGGCTGCCTTCAGGTAAGAACAGCACAGAAGCTGGCGGAGTATGATCGGCGAGCCATGCGCCCGTACCGTCGGCGGTTGGCCATGGAGGCGTACCCGGGGAGTAGATGGAGTACTGCAAGCGCGGGACGATGCGCTGATGGAACAGACCGCGAACATGATAGCGACCAGGAACGGCGACGCCGTCGAGAGAAGTTCCATCCCAGGCGATGGTGTTGTGCCCCCGGCGGACGGGATAATCAGCAACCAGATTCTTGATTCGGTTTCCATGCTGATCTTCAATCACCAGCGTAAGCAGACCGTCTCGCGTTGCTTCATACGGAATCGAGATGTCCCTGGCAGGGGAAGATGGTGGCGAGTCAATCTTGCGAGCCCGGAGAGCAGGCGGAAAAGACAAAACACCAATGACTGCAAGGGTTGCCATGGTTCGCCGCATACATCTCCAAGGAATTTCCTCGGCGAGGGTAACGCTCTACAGAGCGCTGCCCGTCAGCCACAGTCATCCTAATAAGGATAGAGAGAGGATCGCGACACTCCCTACCTATATGCAGTTTCGTTTCACGATTCGAGCTGTAGGGATTGCCGAAGAAGTGGCTCATCAGCGCTGAAAACCCGGTCTATTCACTTCGCGACGACCGCAAAACAGAATTCCTGACGAACAAATGCATCTCGCGATGCGATATGGATACCATTCCTGCCTAAAACTAAACCAGCCGATCGAGCCTTCTCGGAGTTGCCATGCCAGAGCAGGTGGGTCATGCTCTCCAACCTCTTTGAGGCATCCATGCTTCTCGCTTCTGTTTGGAGGCCGCATCTCTGTTTTTGACAGGGTTTCCACATTAGAATACATTTTTGTATACACTTTGCGAGGTATTGGATGGCTGGCAACCGCCGTGAGTTTTTGCTAGGGGCAGCTACATTTACCGCGGGCATGTCTTTGTCGTCGCTTTCTTCGGCTTCAGAGCACGGCAAGACGACCGACGTATCCGGTTCCCCCAGTGCAGCTTCCCCGTTTCTTCTTGAGTTTGAGGGAAATGCTCTGACCAGCCTCCGCTTCGCGGGGGACGCCTTTCCGACGAACTATGTAGCAACAGGGCAGAAACTCGGCCACGTTGAGATTGCGTGGCGGCGTGCGAACGGTGCGTGGCAGAGGTTCAATTCAGGGGATACGACGGCGTCGGCAAACACTAATGGGACGTATGTCGTGCAGGATGATCGCGGCGAGGCGCTCGCAATAACGATTCGGCTGAAACCTCGGGGCAACCTACTGCGGTGGACGATCCGTTTACTTAACACATCGTCCGATCCGATTGAGGTTGGCGACCTGGCGCTTCCCTTGCCGATGCACTCCACGTTTAGCCCTAAAGGGGCTGAGAGCATTCCGGTTTTGAAGCATAGCTTTATCTCCGGGCACGGTTCGTTTCTGTTCTGGATGCGCGCGAACAGCGTCGGACCCTATCTGGTGATGACACCTGAGCGCAATACATCGTTGGAGTACTGGGACCATTCTCGGGGAGAACGGGGAGAGAGAGGCCAACGCCCTGCCTTCCGCGCGTATGTCCATTCGGTGGCTGTGGGCGAGGCGGTGCAGGCGGCCGGAGGCAGATGGCGTCAGCCGCGCACGAGCGTTACGCTGGCGCCCGCAGGTAAAGCCGGGGCCGACCGTACCTATGCCTTTCAATTTGCCGGTGCACGGGATTACGCTGGCGTGCGACAGCGGCTGGTGGATGCGGGCCTGCTTGATGTCGAAATTGCGCCCGGCATGACGGTGCCGGCGGATTTGTCTACCTGTGTGGCCATCCGGTCGCGTGATCCGATTAAGAGCATCGTTGCCGAACACCCGGAGCAGACGAGGATTGAACCGCTTGGCGAGAGGGAGGGAGGCAGGCTCTACCGGGTAAAGTTCGAGCGGCTTGGTGAAAACATGCTGACGATCAACCACGGCGCGGGCCGCTCGACGCGGCTGGAGTTCTTCGCCGCCGAGCCGCTGGAGACGCTCATTCACAAACGAGCCGCGTTCACCACAAAGCATCAGATCCGCGACGCTGACAAGTGGTACAACGGACTGCTGGCCGAGTGGAACATGGACTCGCAAGTATTGCTGAGCCCGGACAACTACGACCGCATCAAGGGCTGGCGCATTTACGAAGTGACCTGCGACGACCCGGGTTTGAGCAAGCCCGCGTATCTGGCCAGCAAGAACGCGGAGTTCCCCCATCAGGCCCAGGTGGAGACGCTGGACTATTACATCGAGCACTTCGTCTGGGGCGGCCTGCAGCGTACCACCAAGGAGAGCCACAGTTACGGCATCTACGGCATCCCCGACTGGAAGCACAACCGCGACAGTAGTGATCCGGGGCCGAAGGGCAAGCTCCATATCTGGCGGCCTTACGATTATCCGCACATCGTGGTGATGTACTTCAGCATGTACCGCATTGCTCGCGACTATCCGGGCATCAAGACGAAGCTGGACCGCACGACCTACCTGGAACGGGCATACGGCACGGCGCTCGGCATGTTTACGATTCCCATGCAGGTGACTGGGTGGTCCGCGTACCAGACGGGCTTCTATAACGAGGTCGTGATTCCGCAACTGATCGAAGAGCTGGACCTGGTGAGCAAGCATGACGAGGCTTCGCGGTTGCGGATGCATTGGGAGAAGAAGGTTGCGTTCTTCGTCGCAGGAAACCCGAACCTCTATGGTTCGGAGTATGCGTTTGATTCGACCGGCTTCGAATCAACCCAGGCCATTGCGCGATATGCGCTCGATCATCCATCGACGCCGGGCATCACGCCTGAGGCAACCGTCAAGTTTGCGAGCGAGCAGATCAGGGACAATCTCTTCTGCCGCGGCGTCATCGAGAAGGCGTACTACTGCTACGGCAGCGACTATCGCGGTGGCGGGGGCGACTCCTTCACGCTGAGCTACATGTCTCCGATGGGCGGGTGGGGCGTGCTGAACCATGCACTCTACGAGGGCCGTGAGCCCGACGCCACAATCCGGCTTGGCTACGCTTCTTTCCTCAGCTCGTGGGCCTTGATGAATACGGGCACGCGGGAATCCGGCTTTGGATATTGGTATCCGAGCGAGGCAAACGATGGTGGAACGGGCGGTGGATTCGAGCCGGCTGCCTACGGTATGACGTGGCTCGGACAACCGCATCACCGTGGCCCCTGGTACTACTCCTGCGAGACGGACCTGGGCTACTGCGGTGCGTTACGGACGGCTGCGACCATCGTTGCCGATGATCCGGTCTTCGGACAATTCTGCTTTGGCGGCGAGATGCGCGCCGGAAAGGCTTCTCTACGCATCGTTCCCCGCGATGGATTACGCCGTCGTCTGCATCTGCGCGTGACTGGTCAGAAGATCGATTTCGAGCTGACAGGCGCGCGGTTTGCGAAAGAACAGCCGATCGAGTGGTTCAAGGATCGACAAAGGTTCCTCTTTACGCTGGAAACCGAAGCCACAGCCAGCGGGGAAGCGCAGCTTCTGGTTACAGGATTGCCAGACCATACTTACAAGATCATTTGCGGCCAGGAGACGAAGGAATTCCATTCTGGCGCAAAGAAGCCGCTCCAACTCCGCATTCCTGCCGGAAGCTCGAACGCTCAAGTAGAAATCGTTCCGAGTTAGCGTCGGAAAATCTTACATCGCATCGTCGAGGGAGAGAACAATGACGGCAAAGCTGACACGCAGGTCCGTGCTGAGCGGCTTAGGGGCAGGGCTGGCGCAATCGCTGCTGCTGCGCCAGGTCAGCGCGGCGAACCTGTTTTCGGTGCAGGCTGGTGAGCCCGGAAAACTTGACCTGAAGCTCACAGCAATAACGCCGCACGTGCTGCACATCGGCATCGCGCCTGCGGTTGCGCCGCCTCCCGTGCGCGAGTTGGGAATCATGGACCATCCGCATGAAGTTGCGCTTGCCCGAAGCGCCTCAGGAAGCTATGTGAACTGGGGGAAGTACCGCATCCAGGTGGCCGAGAATCCGCTACGGATCACCGTGGCGGACGAAGCGCAGAAGGTGCGGCAGGAGATCGAGTTTGAAAAGGACAGCACGTCAGTACGGTTTCTCCTGGGTAGCCAGCCACTGTTCGGAATGGGCGAGGGATTGAGCGGCCTCGACCGTCGCGGCACCAGAGACGGGATGAGGAATGGCGAGGGTTCGCCGGGCCTGCGCACGGCCGGTGCCCGCGTGTCGATTCCATGGCTCATCAGCCCGGAAGGCTGGGGCATCTTCATTGGTCAGCCGGTTGGAGCGTTCAATTTGACCGGTGATCGCGGAATGGTACAGTCGTCGGTTGCCAATTCGACGCGCAATGTGTATCTGGTACTCGGCGATACGCCCGCCGACGTGTTGCGCGGGTATGCCGACCTGACCGGGTATCCGCACCTGCCTCCGCTGTGGTCGCTCGGATATATGCAGTCGCACCGCACGCTGGCCAGCCGCGACGAGGTTCTCGGCATTGCGAAGACCTTTCGCGAGAAGAAACTGCCATGCGACGCGCTGATCTATCTGGGCACAGGGTTCTGTCCTTCGGGATGGAACACCGGACACGGCTCGTTCACGTTTAATGCCGATGTCTTTCCGGACCCACGAGAGATGCTTCGGGAGTTTCACGAGCAACACCTTAAGGTTGTGCTGCACGTGGTGCCGCCTTACGACTTTCACGGGAAGCTCACCGACACAGGCGCCGCCGCTCACGAGCTGGGCGATGCCGTTCCCTATTGGGCGGAACACATGCCGCTCGAAGAGATTGGCGTCGATGGGTGGTGGCCCGATGAAGGCGACTCGCTCCCGGTGACGGCTCGGCTTGAGCGTAACGAGATGTACTGGGAGGGACAGATCAAGGCGCATCCGGAGCGGAGGCCCTTCGCTCTGCACCGCAACGGATATGCGGGCCTGCAACGATATGGATGGCTCTGGTCGGGAGACATCGATTCGAGCTGGGAGGCGTTGGCCACTCAGGTAATGAATGGGATCAACGTGGGCCTTTGCGGCATTCCTTATTGGGGAACAGATACGGGCGGCTTCGTGCCGACGCGCGAGCTGACGCCGGAGCTTTATGTGCGGTGGTTTCAGTTCAGCGCGTTCTGCCCACTCTTCCGCTCG
This sequence comes from Edaphobacter sp., assembly GCF_035763405.1. Lineage (NCBI taxonomy): Bacteria > Pseudomonadati > Acidobacteriota > Terriglobia > Terriglobales > Acidobacteriaceae > Edaphobacter > Edaphobacter sp. The sequence goes on along the minus strand of NZ_DASUBE010000053.1, from coordinate 8,623 downwards.
CATGGTCGCGCCTGGAAGCTGCGTCTGCCGTGGGGCTGGAACATGGGAACGCCTGGTCCGCTGGAGGGAGCCGAACGGCTGACCGGCTGGCCCCGTCAGCAGGATTTGCACAACGACCAGGTGGAGCCGATCTGTAGGAAATATCTCGAGCTTCGCTACCAGATGCTGCCCTACATCTACTCCGCTGTTGAACAGGCGCACAGAACAGGCTTGCCGCTAATGCGCGCGCTCTGGACTGCATGGCCACAGGATGCAAAGTCCGTCCTGATCGAGGACGAGTATCTGTGGGGCGATCATTTTCTGGTTGCGCCGGTACTGGAAGCAGGAGCGACAAGCAGGAAGAGCTATCTGCCGCCGGGGACGTGGTGGGACTTCTGGAACAATCAACGGGTCGAAGGCGGCAGCGAGGTGACACGCGAGGTCGACCTGACGACGATTCCTCTGTATGTGCGGGCGGGCGGAATCGTGGCAATGGGACCGGTACGGCAGCATACGGCGGAGCATGGTGAAGAACCGGTTACGCTTCGGGTCTATCCCGGCGCGGATGGCCGCTTCAGTTGGTATGAAGACGATGGAACGAGCTTCCGATACCGGCAAAGCGAGTTCACAAGAATCGACTGCGCCTGGGATGATGCATCGAGAAAACTAACGATGGCATGGGCGGCAGGAAGCAGACCGTCATCTGGAAGGAAGGTGTGGGTTCAGGCAATGGATCATGGAGCAAAAAAGCTCGTGACCGTTCAAGGCCACATCACCACAGTCAATCTATAAGCTCAAAAACACTGGCTTCTCGAACGGCAGCCTTGTTCAGCTCATAAGCTGGAGCGGATTGAAGGAACCAACAACTGTGCGACATCAAGAGCTTGCCGAAGTTCTATAGCGTGCCCATTTTTCCCCCAATTTTCCTACCGGGGGATGCGATTCTGCAAGAATTTGGTATCACCCTGTTTCGGGAGGTTACTACCAAGACGAACTGCCTCTCGCGCCGCAAAGTAAAACCGTCTGAAAATAAGCCCATTCCACCGCACGCCCTTTCCGCGATGATCTCTCCTTGCATTGCAACAAAGGGCAAGAATCTCGAGCCATAGTCTGAAACAGTAATGTCTGCTGGGTACTGTGCTACGGAGAGCAGATTGACTACGAGCGCACAAGTGTAGCGGATAACACACCGACCACAATTCCATAGAGTTTCACTTCGATGGAGAGGTTGCGTAGCGGTCTGTCAGGATCAAGCGCAAGCTCTACGATGGTCGCCGCTCCGCCCTCGACGGTAGTTCCCTTTCCGCGAAAGCTGATGGGATCGAGGATGCGGACGGATCCGGTCCGGAGATCGACGCGGGGAGGGCAAGGGGCTTCGTCAACGAACAGATAGTCGTCGATGAGATAGTCTTGCTCCATGGGCCACCAGTTTTCTGGATTGCGCAGCTCAAGCGTGGACGAGCTACCGTCTATGTAGTGTGCGCGGATTACGGCGTGGGTCATGCGGCTGCACTGCGGGAATGTTGTACCCGCCAAGAGAAGATAGAGCGAGCTTGCTTTGCCAGAGAGAGGAATCTCGATCGACGAGCGGTCCTGCTGCCAGTGGGAGAGGAAGATGCAGTTTGGCGCGCTGCGGTCTTGGGGAACGTGGAATGGGACGTTGAGCGGAGTTTCGAGGATGCCGCTGGCGCGGTAGATTCCTCGATCATCTATCTGCGGTTGGGTGTCGAAGGCGGCCCATGCGCCAATTCCCTGCTCCGGGATTGAGAGCGAGCAGTAGGGCGAGCGGGGAGCGGTGTAACTACGCGTGAAGAGGTCGCTGAGGCGATGCGTGAGCAGGGCGGAGAGGTCGATTGGCTCTGCGTGCTCTTCGCTGCGGATGGTTCGAGCTGGTTGCTGCGTATGCGCGAGTACGCGCGCTGCGATGGCGGGTTGCGGCGCGATGAGTTCGCCGGACCACTCGACTTCAATGTTCCATGATGAACTTTTGCTTGCACGAATCTCGATTTGGGCGTTTGGCGAGTTGTGAAGATGTGTTGCATGGACAGCCGATCCGTTGATCTTTACTGCAACAGCTCCAGTACGCGGCGCGCGAAGATGCAGGATGAGTTCGACGGGCTTTGCGAAATGTGAGATGACGGCGAACGATTCGTGCTGCTCTTTACGCTGCCATTTGAGATGGATGTCGGGATGGTCGAGCGCGGCGTTGTTCCACGAGCTGGGAAAGCCGGGTCGTATGGTGACGGTCTCGTCGAGCAGGTTGGGTTTGATGCCGAAGAGGCCTTCGATCAAGGCGCGTGATGCGATGCCGATGGGGTCGCCAAAGTCTCGCTGCGCCTCCTGGCGGTGCACGTCAAGCTGCGAGGTCATGTGGAAGTTGCCGGGGGTGAGGCCCTGGAACATGGAGTCGATCAGGTTGCCCTTGAAGATGCGGAAGGCTTCATCGGCCCGGCCTGCCTGCCAGAGTGCGAGCGCCATGTGCATGTTTTCGGCCAGCAGGAGAAGATTGAGTGACCAGATATAGGGCATCCAGTCGGAGCACGGGAGAATGTAGAGTCCTTCAGTGGGTACGCCTTCGCCGTGAATGGGAACGTGCCTGAGCGCGGCAAGGCGCTCGGCTACCATCTGCTGCGCTTCGCTGGGCGATGCGACCTCGGAGTCGATGGTGTGGTAGATCGTCCAGAGCGCGGGCGAGGTGTAGGCCGTCTGCATGCCGAGGATGTCTTTTGATTCTGCGAAGGTTCCCTGTTCCGGCAACCAGAGGAGTTCGCTCATGCCTTGGCGGATCAGATCGGCTTCGCGTTCATATGGCGCCGGGTCTTCGCCGATCAGTTTGGCTATGCGCGCTGCCCACTTGTTCGCATAGTAGTTGTAGGCTGTGGAATGAGCCGCACCTCCGCCGTTGTATTGCAGATTATCGCTCGCCCAGATACATGCGTAGGCTTCATAGAGTGGGAGGTTTGCGCCATCGACGGTGTAGGTGCGGCGGAAGAGACGGCGCTCCCAATCGAGATGCAGCATGAGCGCGGGCCATATCTCTTTTGCGAAGTCGAGATCGCGCGTCCACTGTAGATGCCGGAGGACAGTATCGAAGAAGACCAGGTTCATGTCGTAGTGGTTGTGCGAGATGTCTCCCCGGCTATGCAGAAGATTCTCGGTGCGCGCGAGATGAGAGCCTGGGTCGGGATGTCCTGTTGCCGGATCGGACGTTGTGATCGGCGAGCGATTCTGGCGGGCGATCCAGTGCCTCGCATGCTGGCGGAAGCGGTCGTGCTGGCCGGTTGCGTCGAGCACGTAGGGGCCGCGCCATCCCGCGAGCGGAACACGCCATGCGACGGCACCGTGCATGACGCAGCCTTGTGCGCTGTCCCAGAGGGCGTCGGCTGCGGTGTTGAGCGCACCGGCAGCAAGGTTGATGTATTCATCGGGCGTGGTTATCGAGACGCGAGTGGAGATCGCGTCCAACTGCAAGGCGCGTGCAGCGATTGCGTCTGCGAATGGTTCGTTGAGCGGCGATTGCGATTCGGTCTCGCGGCGCAACGCAATCGAGAGCGGTTCGCCGCTGGCTATCTCGACCGATCCAAGCAGGACAGGCAGGGTGATTTCTGCGGCAGACGGGCGGGACAACGCCTCCCAGCCTGCGTTCCACCGCGCCGCATCTCCAAGCCCGAGCACGGAGCCACGCGGGAAGTGGAACATCATGTCTGCGGCTTTGCTGTGAAGCGACGAGGTATTTTCGTGAAGCGCGTATGCATTGCCTTTGCACTCTTCCGGCCTGAGCTGGAAGAAGAGACTGACGGGTTCAACTTCGCAGCCGATGTCGCCACCGCGTTTTCCCTTGCGCCCGCTGACGCCGCCGAAGGCCCATAGCAGCCGCGCACCGGCGGGAAGCTCTGCTGCTTCGACATGGATGTAGAGGCCGGAGCCTTCCGCCATAGTCATGATTTCAACGCGCAGAGCCCCCTGCTGAAGCAATGGGTCGCGGACCTCGTAGAACATTCGCCCAGCGCGATAGACTGCGTCGATCTTGTGCGCTTCGTGAAGCCACTTCGCCGAGCCTTCCGCCGCGATGCCGAGGCGAAGATTGCCTCCGTGACCGGGCAGATAAAGCGAGAACTCCGGCAGGTCTCCGGCGTCGACGCGAAATGCGTTGTTCGGTCCGTAGAGCGGGCGGTTGAAGAACTCGCTGCCGTTTTGAACATGAAAGCCCCCGTTGCCGGGAAGGTAGCGCATGGGACGCGCTGTCTGGCCTTTCATCAGCCCGCGCACTTTTCCGGTAATCTCTTCAGGCGAGGATGCTGCGGAATGTGGCGACTGATGTCTTTGGGCGAAGGCGAGGGGGTCTCCTGCTATAAGGGCGGCAGCGACGGTCGAACCCGCGAGGAAGCGGCGGCGTGTCCAGAAGGGGAAATAGCTCATGCTGATTTGCCATCCACAAAAAACGGGCGGCCGCGGCGGCTATAGGATAGCAGTCGCCGCGGCCGTGAGTTGGAAGCTGGTTTAGAGCATTTCGATTCAGGTGGGTACAGAAGTTCGGCTGCCCCATCCCTTGTGCGCTTTTTGCACAAAGGGTGGGAAATGCAACTCTCTGCCTCTCCCGTCTACAACCAAACCGAAACCGCTCTAAGTTCTCAAAAAGGTATAGAGGCGCAACCATCGAAGGGCCGAAGGCCCGCTCCATACCATCGAGAGAATAGCCTTAGAAGTTGAGCTTTCCGGCAAACTGCCAGTCGCGTGAGCTATTGCCTTGCTTGGACAAGCTCCCGAACGAACCGCTTGCCAGCGATACGCCCAGGCCTCCGAACTGAGTGTGATTGGTGACATTGAGCGCGTCCGCCTGAAAAATGAAGTGAACACGCTCGAAGATCGGGAACTCACGCCGAACACCGCCGTCGAGGTTATAGTTGCCCGTGTTGTACAGGTTATACGGCGCGTTGCGATCGGCGTTGCCGAAGTTGTAGCCTCCGTTGCCGGGGGTTGCCACGAAGGCCGAAGCGTCGATGTACTTGACGCTGCCGAAGGTCGTTGCTGTAACTCCCTTGCCATAGCCGCCATTGATGCGAACAGGGCCGGAGTGAGTCGTGTTGTAGCTGGGATAGCAGCTTCCGGGCGTCTGGCAACTTCTTCCAGAGATCGAGAGCGGACCGCCGGAGATCTTCGTGAAGATGAACGACAGCTTCCATCCGCCGGCAAGGGCGCGGACCCAGGCGCTGTTCGCCCCGAACTGGCGTCCGCTGCCGAATGGCAGGCTGTAGACGCCAAAGATGCGCAGGTTGTTCGGGATGCTGCTGGAGCTGACTGTGCGGTCGATTCGGTTCGCTTCGACGGTACCGTGTCCGCCGTCGATGACGTTGTTCGGAATCGCGTAGCCGCTGCGCGAACCGGAGATATCGTCAATCGTCTTCGCATAGGTGTAGTTGAGCGTGTAGCTCAACCCGTGCCAGGGACGCTGCGCAAGACTGATCTGAAGCGCGTTGTAGTTGCTGTTGCCCACATCGCCCCACGTGTCGGTCATGCCGGAGTACTGCGGGAACGGCTTGAGCATCTGGCCGATCGTCGCCGACGAGCCGCCGTAGTTTGCATACGGAAGGGCAATGCCGGGAAGAATGGCCTGCGCCTCCTGTAGATAGGTCTTGTGAGTGGTATTGTCCACATTGCCCGGCAGTTGCTTCAGCAGCGTGCCGAGCACCTGATACTGCGGCGCCATCTGGTTGTGGTAATAGCCGCGCAGTCCGGCAACCAGGAAGTGCCCCTGATTGGCGGCGTAGTCCACGCTCAGGGTCAGGTTGCTTGTCAGCAGGTGCTGAATGCCGAAGTTCCAACTCTCTGTATAAGGAGCGCGTCCAGAGAGATATGGATCGGCGTAAGAGACGCCGGAGGCCGTCGGCGCGACTCCGTTCACCAGGTAATTGCCCGCGTTTGCAGTTGCGGTCGGATTCAGCGCGGTCGAGTAGGTGGGAATGCTCGTGTTGCCAAAAGCCGGGTTGAGGTAGAAGGCAGGCTGGCCGCCCTGGCCGGAGTCGGCAAACGGTGCGCTCACGGTCAGGCCCGTCTGGCCCGTGCCATTGTAGTTGCCGCCGCTCGATCCGCCCACGCCGCCGCTGTGCGTGTACATGACGTCGAACGCGCCGCGGACCACATCGCGCGGAGTCGCATGATACGCAAAGCCCACGCGCGGTCCCAGGTTCTTGTACCAGGTATTCACCGTGGTGTGACAATTGCAAGCTCCATTGCCGCTGCCCATGTAAATCACCGCGCCTGGAGTGTTCGTCGCGGGATTGATGACGGTTGGGCTAAAGCCGGACCAGCGGTTCTGCGCTTCGGTAAACGGCGTATAGAGGTCCCAGCGAAGACCGAGGTTGAGCGTCAGGTTCTTGGTGACTTTGTAGTCGTCCTGCACGTAGGGCGAGAATGCCTTGTAGCGCGCCCCCAATGTCGAGAAGTTCTGAATGTAAAGCGAAGTTGAATCAACCGCGCCGAGCAGGAAGCTGGCATAGGAGAAGCCGCTGGTAGGAATGATCTGTCCCTTGCTGTTGTATCCGGCCGTCGTGGTGTTCTTGTACGTAAAAGAGACAGGCTTCGACGCGCTGTCGGAGACGGACTGGTTGAACTGCAACCACTGATACGTGCCGCCGAAGGTGAACGAGTGGCGCCCATGCACCCACTGGAACTCGTCGCCCAGCGTGTAGGTATTGACCGCCTCGTGGTACCCGGTTGGGGCCGAGAAGCCGGATGGGCCATCCACACCGCCCGAGAAGGAAGCGCCGGGGAAGGTCGTGGAGGCCAGACCGGCAGGCAGGTTGCCGATGCCGAGACTCTTCGCCGTCACGGACCCGCCATCGGTAGCGTTCTTGATCGGGGCCCAGAACCGGGTGAGGCCGTACCGAAGCTGGTTGACCGCGTGCGGGGTCACGATGTAGGTGTGCTTGATAATGTCGGTCGTCGTGGATTCGGTTACGAGTGTGCCGTTGGTATAGGGGAAAGGCAGGACCGAGCTCGAGCCGTAGTCATACGGTGGGATGTGCTTGACACCGGAGGTCGAGATCAGCGAGATCTGCTGCTTCGAGTTGAGCGTGTAATCGAGACGCCCAGTGAAGCCCCACACGTCCAGCCCCGTCACGCGCCCCGCTAGGTAGTTGTTGGTGAGCGAGGAGTTCGCCACCGGCGGCAGATACTTCTGCATCGCCTGCGCAATAGTCGATATCTTCGAAGATGGAATGACGTTCGGCGTAGGCACTCCGTTCTTCATGCCCATGAACTGGTTGGCGCAGGTCACGCCGCCGTGTGCAGCCGTGCAGGCCGCCACCGTCGTCGGGTCGTAGATGTTGTAGCCGGGGTTCGCCGCGGCGTATGCCGTGAAATCGCCATTCCGCGCATCCGGCGTGGGGATCGTCTGGTAGGTCGGGTTCGTCGTGCCGCGATAGTGGAAGCGATCGTAGTTGGCGAAGAAGAACAACTTGTTACGAAGGATGGGACCGCCGAGAGAGAGCGAGAGCTCGTTCTGGTGCTCGGGCGTCTTCGAGGTCGGGTATCCCTTGGTGCCATCGGACCGGACAATCGTGGTCCAGGGCTGCGTGTAGCCCCAGGTGTCGAATGCGGTGTTGCGGATGAAGAAGTTCGCGCCGCCGTGGAAGGTGTTGCTTCCCTGCTTGATCGAGTAGTTCTCGACGCCTAGGCCCTGATACTGGGCCGAGGAGCCGCTGGTCTGCACCTGAAACTGATCGACTGCATCCACAGAGAGGTTCTGGTTCAGCTTACGGTCGTCGCCCTGCGAGTCAACCGTCGTCTGTGGAACGCCCTCGATGTACATCTCGTTCGAGTTGCCCGAACCTGCGCCGTTGAAGATGCCGGAGCGTCCTCCGCTGGTGACGCCGGGCATCAAGGACGCAAAGCTGGTCGGGTCGCGCGGGCCGCCCGAGGTGATCTGGAGAGGAAGCTCCGAGTAGGTCGAGTTCTCCATGACCGCTCCGAGGGTGGCGTTCTCCGTCTGTAGCGGCGGAGGCGCGGTTGATACCGTCACCGTGTCTGATGTGCTGCCAAGCGACAGCTTCGCGTTCAACCCAACCGTGCCCAGCGCGTCGACCGTGACCTTCTCCTGCTTGAAGCTGCGAAACCCTGGCGCGCTCACAACGACCGTGTACACGCCCGGCATCAGAGGCGACAACATATAGTAGCCATTGCCGGTGGACTCGCGCGTGGTGGTAACACCGGTCGCGTTGGCCGTCGCCCGGACCGTAGCGCCCGGAATAACCGCGCCGCTCGGGTCGGTGATTGTCCCGGAGATAGCGCCCTGTCCGGCGATCTGCGCATGGGCAGCCGGCAGCAGCCCAATGGACACAAGCATCACCGGCAGCAATGACTGGGCAAGTCGGCGCAGTGCAGATTGAAGTTCGGAAAAGAGCGTCATGAAACAATTCCCCTGTTGGATTTCGGAAGGTGGCTTTGAATGTATGGTGGCGAACATGTGTTTGTCAATAGAAATTGATTTTCATTTGAAAACAACGGGGGAAACGGCAGGAAAGGCTATCTAGAGCATATTACCTTTTACTGTAGCGGTGCGAAGGGGAGTCTGAACCAAGCGTTTGCGTCTTTGGCGGTGATGGTGGGGAGTAGTTGGGCGATAGCATTGTGGAGAGCTTGTTCG
>NZ_DASUBE010000052.1:0-4832 GCF_035763405.1 Edaphobacter sp. | reverse complement strand
ATCAGCTATGGCACGCTGCTGCGCGTGTTCTTCTCCGTCGTTCACGACCCGACGCAGTTGAACCGGCAGGGACCGGACGTGGGCACGTCCTACCGCTCGGTCATCTTCTTCACATCGCCCGAGCAGGAAAAGATTGCGAAGGCTTACATCGCGCAGTTGGACACAGCGCATGTGTTTCCGAAGAAGATTGTCACCGAGGTGGTTCCGCTCAAGGCGTTCTATGACGCAGAGGAATATCACCAGGACTACGCAGAGAAGAACCCGAACAATCCGTATATTCAGATCTGCGATGTGCCGAAGGTGGCGGCGCTGAAGCAGCAGTTCCCGGAGTTGTTCAAGGACTACAAGGGGCGGAAGTAGGTGTGATAAAAATCGCGCACCTATTAAGGCAACCCGGGCGAAACGCCGATGGCTCACTGACTTGTCCTGTTTTCCACGGAAATCGCCGATGTTTCCGCAGGCGGCTTTGGGACTAGGCTGTAGGGATGGCTACCTATCCACATCTGGTCGGCAAAGAAGACGAGCGGCCTTCGTCCGTTCACGCGGAGATGACGATTCTCGGCGGGATGCTGGTCGAGCCGGTGGCGATTGTCGATGCGACGATGCTGCTGATCGCCGACGACTTCGCGCTCGATTCACACCGTAGAATCTACGCGGCGATGGTGCATCTGGCCGAGGCTGGGCACGCGGTGGACATTGTCACCGTGGCGGAGGAGTTGCGCCGTCGCAAGGAGCTGGACTCGATTGGCGGCGTGCCTTATCTGGCGTCGCTCAGCGAGGGTCTGCCGCGCAAGCTGAGCATTGAGAGCTATGTCCGCATTGTGCGGGACAAGAGCCTGATGCGACAGTTGATGACGGTCTGCGACATGGGCATGGTGGACGCAGCCGACCAGAGCCAGGCCGCGCTTGACGTGTTGAACACGGTGAGCCAGCGGCTGGTCGAGATCTCCGAGCATGCGGTGACGGGCGGCTTCTCCGACATCAGCGCGATTGTGAAGGACTCGTTCGGCTCAATCGATGCGCTCTATGAGCAGGGGCGCGAGGTCACGGGGCTGGCGACGCACTACATCGAGTTCGACCGCATGACGAGCGGGTTGCAGGAGTCGGAGCTGATTATCATCGCGGCGCGGCCTTCGATGGGCAAGACGGCGTGGGCGATCAACATCGCGGAGAATGCGGCGGTGCGCGGGGGCAAGGTGGTCGCTGTCTTCTCGCTCGAAATGTCGAAGGCGAGCCTGCTGCGCAGGATGCTGGCCTCGCAGGCGATGGTGAACTCGAAGGCGATTCAGACCGGGATGCTGATGAAGGACGACCGGCAGAAGCTGATCGAAGGCTTGGGGAAGCTGGTGGAGTCGAAGATGTTTATCGACGACACGCCGGGAATCACGCTGGCGGAGATGCGGGCGAAGGCGCGGCGGCTCCGGCAGCAGCAGGGACGGCTCGACCTGATTGTGATTGATTATCTGCAACTGATGACCGGCTCGGTGTCGGCGAACCAGCGGACGTTCGAGAACCGGACGCAGGAGGTCTCGGCGATCTCGCGCGGGCTGAAGGCGCTGGCCAAGGAGATGAAGGTTCCGGTGGTCGCGCTCTCGCAGCTCTCACGTGCGAGCGAGCAGCGCGGCGGCGACAAGAAGCCTCTGCTGAGCGACCTCAGGGAGTCGGGCTCGATTGAGCAGGATGCCGACGTGGTCTGCTTCATCCACCGCGAGGAGTACTACGACCGCGAGAACGAAGATGTGAAGGGCAAGGCGGAGATCATCATCGCCAAGCAGAGAAATGGGCCGACGGGGAGTGTGCATCTGGCGTATCTGTCGGACTACACGCGGTTCGAGAATTTGCAGCCAGGCGGGGACTCGGGCGGCTATTGAGGCTTTGGGGGATACCTCCCCCCTCCCCCCTGTTTTTGTGCAAAATCCTTCTAACAAAGGACTTAGGTCTGGACTTCTTTTGTAAAGTATTGATTCCATTGGGCCACTCCGCGCAAAATATTCATCCTGCTTGACTTAGCGGGATCATACGTCCCAGCGGAGTGGCCGGGGTCTATTTGCTTCTGTCTCTATTTTAAACCGCTGGAGTAAACTCAACCGCCAACTTTGCCTGGGGAATATCTCCTTCCGGTGCAACCGGATGGTCGATTGGGGGCGACCGAAGGGGGTTGACAGTGTGGCGGCCGGGAGAGAGATACGGGGGTCTCTCCACTCCGGTGGCAAAAGACGCCGCCTCCGGTCGAGATGACGCGGGTTGGGAGGCGTAAAGACGCCGCCTGCGGTCGAGATGACGCGGGTTGGGGTGACGTCAGGTTCCACCTTAGGCGCGATGACGCTGCGCCGAAGATGAGGCGCTCGGCGGAGCGCAGATTCCCCTGGGGAGGGCAACAAAAAAATGACCGCGAGCAGGCACGGTGCGCTGAGAAGTACTCGGCTCGATACCTTGAAGGCTACTGACAGGATGCTGTCAGCAGGGGTTGGCTATGCTCGTTGATATTGACGACAAAGTAAGGAGCTGGCTATGACGAAGAAGACCGCCAAGCGGCAGAGCGCCATCAACTGGTTCGAGATTCCGTGCGCCGATCTGGACCGCGCCACCATGTTTTACGAGACGATGCTGGGAACGAAGCTGGTGCGCAATGACCACTTCGGGCCTGTGGCCATCTTTGACGCTGAAGAGACAGGGACCGGCGGGACGCTGGTGAAGCGCACCTTCCAGAAGCCGGGCGCGACCGGACCGATGGTCTACCTGAACTGCGACGGCGACCTGGATGAAGTGCTGGCGCGCGTGCCGGCGGCGGGCGGGCTGGTTCTGCAGCCGAAGACTGCCGTGCCGGGAGGCTATGGACACTTCGCCTGCCTGCGCGATTCGGAAGGCAACCACGTGGGTCTGCACTCGCACTAGAGTGGTGAGTCATTAACTTGGTGACGCATAGGACGGGCTTTCAGAGGGTGCTGAAAAAGTCATTGGCGAAGAGAAAGGCGCACCTCAGCGGCTAAAGCCGCGTTGATTTTGCGGTACTTGCGGCACGGCTGAAGCCGTGCCCTTAAGCAAAACGGACTTCTTCAGCACCCTCTTTCAGCCCTTGGATTTTGCGGCAAACATTACCTGGGGATACGCCCCGGGCTGGTATAGAACGGTCCTTTGGCCCTTGTAAAGCGAACTCATGACTCAGCACATTGGTGTGGTGTCTCGAACGTTCTTTGCATCAGTTGAAATCGCAAACCGCAGGTCCTTCGACTCCGTTTGGCGTAAAAAGCCGCCAAACTCCACTCAGGATGACAACTTGAATGATGTTGTGAACTTCAGAGACGTGGCGTGAGATGTGAAATGCAGATCCCTTCGGGAATGACAACAAAGGGAATGACGATAAAAAGTGGGGCCGCCCGGGGATGAGACGTTCACCGGGACTATCCTCCAGGGAGTCAGCTATAAGATCGACTCATGCGACGAGCAGACAGGCTGTTTCGGATCGTCCAGTTTCTGCGTTCGGGCCGGTTGCTGACGGCGCAGAAGCTGGCCGAAAAACTTGAGGTTTCGCAACGCACCATCTACCGCGACGTGCAGGACCTGCAGGCCTCGGGGATGCCGATTGAAGGCGAGGCCGGGGTGGGCTATACGCTCCGGCGCGACGAGGACCTGCCTCCGCTAATGTTTACCCGCGAAGAACTGACGGCGTTGGTGCTGGGGGCGAGGCTGGTGCGGGCGTGGGGCGGCGCGGAGAACGTGGCTGCCGCCAGCCATGCGCTGCAACGGATTGAGGCCGTGCTGCCGGCGGAGTTGCGCAACGACTTCGACTCGATTCTGCTGTATGCTCCGGGATTTCGCATGACGACTCTGCTGCGCGAGCGGCTGGATGTGCTGCATGGTGCGTGCAAGTCGCGGCGCATGGTGCGGTTTGGCTATGTGCGCGAGGACGGCACAGCAAGCTCGCGGGATGTGCGTCCGCTGCTGCTGGCCTTCTGGAGCGGCGCGTGGACGCTGGCGGCGTGGTGCGAGCTGCGTGAGGATTTTCGCACGTTTCGCATGGACCGCATGGAGGATGTTGCCGTGTTGGAGCGGACGTTTGTGCAGAAGAAGGGGCAGCGGCTGGAGGATTATCTGAAGCGGACGCTGCCGCCGGAAGACCGGGCGCGGTTTGGATGAGCGTGCCGGTTAGGATAGAGAGCGTGAAGAGCTGGGTGGAGATCTCAGAAGAACGGCTGGCTGGAAACTACGGCGTGCTGACGCGGGCGGCGGGCGGGGACGTCGCGGTGATGGGAGTGGTGAAGGCGAATGCCTACGGGCATGGCGCTGCGCTGTGCGTCCCGGTGCTGACGCGGGCGGGGGCCGAATGGCTGGGCGTTGCCGATGCGGTAGAGGGCGCGACGGCGCGTGCTGCTTTGCTGGCTGCGGGGATGGATCGGGCACGTCAGCCGCGAATCATGACGATGAGCGGGATGCTGGATGATGATGCCGACATGATGGTCGAACATGATCTGACGCCCGTGGTCTGGAACCTACGGCAGATGGAGTTGCTGGCTGTAGCGGTGAGGCGTCGTGGCTCGGCTGCGCTGCGGGTGCATCTGGAGATGGATTCGGGGATGACGCGGCAGGGTGTTCGCGCGGAGGGCTTGCCTGAGGTGCTCGGCTGGCTGACTGCGCAGAAGGAGCTTGTGCTCGACGGCGTGATGACGCACTTTGCTTCGGCGGAGGTGGCTGGGGCGGAGCAGACGCGGCGGCAGCGGGAGCGATTTGGCGAGGCTGTGCGGACAGTGAGAGATGCCGGGCTGCGGCCTCAGTGGGTTCATGCGGGGGCTTCGTCTACGGTGGACAACGATGTTCAGGAAGGTTCGCTGTGT
>NZ_DASUBE010000051.1:0-47949 GCF_035763405.1 Edaphobacter sp. | reverse complement strand
GCACGCCCGATGCGTGCGCGTCATCGACCATCATGATCGCGCCGTACTTGTCGGCAAGGTCGCACAGCTTGTCCACAGGGCCGATGTCGCCGTCCATCGAAAAGACGCCGTCGGTGATGAGCAGCTTGCGCCCCGGCTCGTTCTGAATTTCTTTGAGCAGTTCTTCGGCGTGGGCAACATCTTTGTGACGGAAGACCTTGATCTTTGCCCTGGAGAGCCGCGCTCCATCGATGATGCTCGCGTGGTTCAGCTCGTCGGAGACGATGAAGTCCTCCTTGCCAAGGATGCTCGACACCGTGCCTGCATTGGCCGTGAAGCCGGACTGGAAGACGACGCAGGCCTCGACACCCTTGAACGCCGCGATCTTCTCCTCCAGCTCCATGTGGATGCGCATCGTGCCTGCAATGGTGCGGACCGCGCCCGAGCCTACGCCGTACTTCTCCGTCGCGGCGATGGCCGCCTCGCGCAGCTTCGGGTGGTCGCACAGGCCAAGGTAGTTGTTCGAGGCCAGGTTGATGACGCGCCTGCCGTCGTAGGTGCAGACCGGACCCTGCTCGTCATCGAGCACGCGCAGCCGGAAGAAGGTGCCGCGCTGGCGCAGATCGTCGAGCTGCGCGGTAAGATGAGAGAGTTGCGCGCGTTTGGCTGGCGGATTAGCTGGGGGATTGGTTGGGGTCATCGATGATCGTGTCCTTTGCCCGGCAGGCAACACCTGACGTGGAATCTGCATCACATGCTTATCTTTGCAATCCTATTCTATCTTTTCCCCCGCCTTGTGAATTCCAGAAAAATTGGAGTGATCCCATGAACATTCGTCATGCAGGCAGGTCTGTCGCAGTACTCGTACTCGGGCTGGTGATGATGACTGGCTGCCAGTCCAAACAGGATGCCGCCCTTGAAGCGGCAAAGAAGCAGGCTGCGGCCACCGGTCAGGCGCAGCAGGTCGTCTCGGTTGATAAGAACGGTAACACCGTGACGACGACGGTGCAGCCGCCAGTGCCGGGCCAGACAGGGCAAGTCGTCACCACGACCGTTGTGCCTAAGGCAACCATTCCGGCGAACCAGCCCGCCGTTGCGTCTGGTCAACCCGCCGTTGCTCCCGGGCAGCCGGCGGTGGCCGGCGACGGTCCGTATGGCGCCGAACAGCCGCAGCAGGCTGCGCCGGCCGTCGGGCCTGTGCGCCCTGCCGAGATTGTGATCCCACGCGGAACGTCGATGTCTATCCGGATTAATCAGCACATCAGCGTCAAATCGAGTCGTCCCGGCGACCGCTTCGACGGCGAGGTGGCCGAGGGAGTCAGCGGCCCGGACGGCAACGCCGTCATTCCGCGTGGAACGCCCGTCGGCGGGCAGATTGTCGCGGCTCACAGCCGGGGCCACTTCAAGGGCGCGTCCATTCTTGAGCTGCGCCTGACCAGCCTGACGCTCAACGGCACGCAGTATCCCATTGAGACCAGCGACTACGCCCGCAGCAAGAAGGGCAAAGGCAAACGCACCGCAGCCTTCATTGGCGGAGGCACCGGACTCGGCATGTTGATCGGCGGCATCGCCTCCGGCGGCACTGGCCTGCTGATCGGCGGGTTGGCCGGCGCTGGCGCGGGCACGGCAACCGGCGCGCTGACCGGCAACCGCGACATCGAGATTCCTTCGGAGTCGCTGCTGCGCTTCAGGCTTGCGCAGGACCTCGTCCTTCGGCAGTAGCGGATCGTCGGCGGAAATCAAGAAGGCCCATCCTTCGTGATGGGCCTTCGCACTCCTTCTACGCTAGTGTGGTGTCTCGAAAGTCCTTAGCATCAATTGGAATCGCAAACCGCAGATCCTTCGACTCCGTTTGGCGTAAAAACGGCCAAACTCCGCTCAGGATGACAGCTTGAATGATGTTGTGAACCTCGGGGACAGGACGCTAGTTGCTGCGCGTCTTTGTGAGCAGGCGGAAGATCTCCAGGTAAAGCCACACAAGCGTCACCATCAGGCCGAAGGCGCCGTACCATTCCATGTACTTCGGCGCACCCGCCGTCACGCCGCTCTCAACAAAGTCGAAGTCGAGAACGAGGTTCAGGGCCGCGATGATGACCACGAAGACGCTGAAGCCGATGCCGACGATCCCCGATCCGTTGATCGAATTGAAGTGAATGCCGAAGAACCCGAGCGCAATCTCTGCGAGATAGAAGAGCGCAATGCCTCCCGTCGCCGCAATCACTCCCAGTCGAAACTTGTCGGTTACGCGAATGATTCCGGTGCGATACACCAGCAGCAGCACCAGCAGGGTGCCGAAGGTCAGGGCGACGGACTCGATCGCGATTCCCGGGAAGCGCAGCTCCAGCACCGAGGAGATGCTGCCCAGCGCAAGCCCTTCCAGCAACGCGTAAACAGGCGCTCCCACTGGCGCCCAGGTCTTTTTGAACGTTACGACCAGCGCAACTACGAATCCGCCGATCAGCCCGATCCAAAGGTAGGGAAGCACGGTCGCCGCGGAGCGGGTCTGCATAAAGGCGTGCCAGGCCCAGGCCGCCGTTGCCATGGTGCACAGCAGAAGGATGCCGGTCTTGTTGACCGTTCCTTCGAGTGTCATCGTGTCGCCCACGCCGGAGTATTCGCGGCGGAATACCTGCGAGTTCAATGCGGGATTCGATGTTTTCATCAACTGAGCCATGTAGCCTCTCTCTTTTCAATTTCTTGTGGCCAGACCGTCAAATTCTATTACCTTTCAGATGTTTCTGAACCAGATCGCGCGCCTGCTCTTCGACTCCGGCGTCACTACCTGGGCCGTGCAGCCAGTGCATCCCATGCTCGCGGCGGAACCAGGTGCCCTGCCGCTTGGCATAGTTGCGGTGTCCCTGTTGTGCTCTGGCGACGGCTTCTTCTCGGGTCAGGTCTCCACGAAGTACTGCTGCGGCCTCCGCGTAGCCGAGCGAGCCGAGCGGGCGGCAGTCGTCTCCGTAGCGCGCGAGCAGGCGTTCGGTCTCTTCGATCAGGCCACGCTCGAACATCGCTGCGGCGCGTTGGTTGATGCGCTCATAGAGCAGCTCGCGCTGCGGGGCAAGGCCGAGGCGAAGAATGCGGTAGCCGGTTAGGGCATCGCGGCCCTTCTGCCATTGCTCGGTGAGCGGTCGTCTCGCTGCGAGCGAAACTTCAATCGCCCGAATGGCCTTGGGAATGTCGTTGGCGTGAATGGCGCGGGCGGCGGCAGGATCGAGCCGCCGGAGAACGCGATGCAGATGCTCTGCACCCCGCTCATCGGCTCGGCTTCGCAGGCGTTCACGCAGAGCAGGCTGGCGCGGAGGTGCGGGTGCGAGGCCATCGATCAGCGCGCGCAGATACAGCCCCGTTCCTCCGGCGACGATGGGCACGTGGCCGCGCTGCGTGATTCCGGCGAGCGCCTCGCGTGCCTGTCGGCTGTAGTCGCCTGCGGTGCAGGGTTCGTCGGGCCACACGATGTCGATCATGTGGTGCGGTACCAGCGCGCGCTCCTCATGCGAAGGCTTCGCTGTGCCAATCTCCATCTCGCGGTAGACGGCGACTGAGTCGCAACTGACAATCTCGCCCAAGAACTCTTCGGCCAGACGAATGGCGAGCGAGGTCTTGCCGCTGGCGGTTGGTCCGGCAATGACGATCAGCGGCTTGTCTTCCGCGTAGTCGCTCACCAGAGTCGCCACCATCCCGCAGGAGTGAATACGTGATGCAAACCTGCACGAAGCAGGCTGAAGACCAGCACGGCCAGCGCAAGCAGCAGCAACCCGCGCACCTGGCGGCGGCGTTCGAGACTTCTACGCTCGACAAATTTTTCTTGATCCAAAGCGGGCATCGGCGTCACTGAGCGGGCTGCATGTTCACCAGGAAGTTGATGCGCAGCACAAGATTCGGACCGTGGAAGCTGGCTGGCAGCGGCGGAAACTGTCCCACGCCGGTGATGCTGCCCCACGCCGCGCGGTCGAGTGCCTGATCGTGTGTTGAGCCGTCAAGATTCATGGCGCCGATGCGTCCGTCGGGCAGGATGGTGAAGCGAATCTGCGACTCGCCCTGCTTGTTCAGCGGCGGCCGTGCTTCTTCGGGAATCAGCGGCAGCCACGAGCGGTAGATGTCGCCGAGGATGCGCCTGAGGTACGGTCCGAAATCGACGCCCTGCGTGTCGGAGAGTACCTCGACGCCGGTATTCAGGCCGCCGTGCACCGCCGGAGCGTTCGCGCCGTAGTCACCACCGTTGCCCCGGTTGCGCGCTGCCTGCTCGGCCGCCTGACGGATCGCGTCCCCGGCGGATTGGCTCTGGTTGCCAAAGTTGGGCCGTGTAGGCGCAGGTCGGGGCGCGTCTACGATGGCCTGCTGCTGGGCCGCGTGCTGCGGCAGCGGCGCGGGCGGAGGCTGGTTATGCGCCTGTTGCGGCGCGGCCTGCTGCGGCTGCTCGGCGGGAGCAGGTGCCAGGGCGGGCGTCGGCGTGGGCGCTCCGGCCTTGCGCATCGCCTCCAGCTCTTGGAGTGTCTTCTTGTCGAGCGTGGGCTTCGCCGTCTGCTGGGTCTGGTCCTTGTCGCTCAGCACGTTGGTCGGCTTGTGCGGCAGCTTCGGCGCGGACTTCTGCATGTCCAGATACGTCAGTTCTTTTTCCCGCTGCTTCAGCACGTCCATCGGGTTGATGACGCGCGGCTGGTGAAAGAGGACCTGCGGCCCGTACATGACGAACCACGCCAGCGTCATGCAGAGGATGATGGAGATGTAGACGGACTCGCGGAACCGCGCCCGTGCCTGCTCGTCGTCAAGCGCGTCGAGCAGGTGGATGACCTCGTGGGCCTCCAGATCGCCATAGCGCGCCGTGCGCACCTTCACGGGCGGAGTAGGCGGTGCGGAGTCTGGCGGTGTCTCAAGCGTGGGCATGGATGTTGGTTCTGACGG
Organism: Edaphobacter sp.; assembly: GCF_035763405.1. NCBI lineage: Bacteria > Pseudomonadati > Acidobacteriota > Terriglobia > Terriglobales > Acidobacteriaceae > Edaphobacter > Edaphobacter sp. Next base: position 43,065 of record NZ_DASUBE010000051.1, on the reverse strand, counting down.
TTTCGAGCGGTGAAAGTTACGTCAGATGAGCGAATTGGCCGCCGGGCGGAATGCCTGGGACAGTCTTCCTCTATTTTCTCATCTTTGGTGGAAAAACGGCCCGGAAGAGCAGTTTCGCCCGTTTCCGCCGCCCGGTACACTGGATGGCGTGACCGCTACGTTTCGATCCGGGATACGTGCCGTGGTGCTGACCATCAGCGACCGCTGCTCGCGCGGCGAGCAGGAGGATCTCTCCGGCCCCGCCGTCTGTGCGATGCTGCGCGAGGTGGGAATCGAGGACGTTGGAGCCGAGATCGTCCCGGACGAGATCGATCTGATTGCTCAGACCCTGCGCCGCCATGCCGATGCCGCTCAACTGATTGTCACGACAGGCGGAACGGGGCTTGCGGCGCGCGATGTCACTCCCGAGGCGACGCGGATGGTCTGCGACCGGCTGATCGACGGACTTGCCGAGCGGATGCGCGCTGAGGGAGCCAGCCAGACGCCGCTGGCCGCGCTCAGCCGGGGCGTGTGCGGGACCGTGGGCAAGACGCTCGTCGTCAACCTGCCGGGAAGTGTTCGAGGCGCGCGCACTTCGCTTGCGGCGGTTCTCCCTCTGCTGCCCCACGCGCTCGACCTGCTGGCTGGCCGCACTGAGCACAACGCCACCACCAATGGGGATACTCGCGGCTAAATGCGCCCAGGTAAACAGGTAAAATAAAAAGACCCCCGTGAAGATTCCCGCCTCTCTCTGGATCCATAAAGCGAACGTTGCCTTGCAGGCACTCGGCCTCTGGGGTCTGGGCGGCATGGCCATCGTCGATTCAGCGGCGATCCCGATGCCGCTCGACGCGCTGCTCATCAAAGATGTAGCGGAGAACCACGCGCGGTTCGTCGTCTACTGTCTCGTCGCGGCGCTGGGTTCGGCCATCGGCAGCATGGTGCCCTACTATCTGGGCCGCGCAGGCGGCGAGCTGTTTCTGCTCAAGCGTATCAACCGGCAACGCTACGAACAGTTGCGCGACCGTTTCGAGAAGCAGGAGTTTCTGGCCATCATGATTCCGGCCATGCTGCCTCCACCCATGCCGGTGAAGCTGTTCGAGCTGGCCGCAGGCGTCTTTGAGATGAAGCCGGTGTGGTTCTTCAGCGCCATGTTCACGGGCAAGTTTCTGCGCTTCATGGTGTGGGCGCTGATTACCATCTTCTACGGCCCGCAGATCCTGCACGGCCTCATCCAGATGATCCATGACCACCTGGGTTATGTGTTGGGCGGCGGCGGAATTTTCGTCGTGCTGGTCGCCGCCTACGTCGTCCGCAAGCTCTTCGATCGCCGCAGAGGGACGCGGTTCCCGGTCGAGGAAGAATAAAAAAGCCGCGAGTCAAGTGCTCGCGGGCTTTTGTCTCAGATGATGGGATGATTTACGCCAGAGGCAGGTTGTTGTTCTCCGCTCCGCGCAGCGTCTCGGCGATGTTCCGAGCCAGAGCCGGAAGTCCGAAGAGCGCGCCAGCCGTGAGGGCAGTTGAGATCACGTCATTCGCGTAGAACGGAATGCCCGCGACGTAGCAGGCGCCTAGGCCCGCTGCCGTGTGCGGATACATCACGCTGCCCGCCCACACGACGAAGTTGCTCACGAGGAAGAACGAAGTCGAAGAGGCCGCGACGGCCCCAGCCACGCGCCACCCGGTGCTCTTCGTGCGGAGCATATAGAAGCCCATCAAGCAGGCGGCAGCTTCCCATCCCCACGTCACCAGATAGTCGCTGGCGTGGAATGGATAGCCGAACACATACACCGTCAGGTAATAGTCAGTCGCCATCAAGGCCAGAACGGCGAAGACCAACTGCCACCGGCTGCGGCGTGCGCCGAAGTACAACAGACCGCCGCCGACGGCCGTGAATCCCAGATTGACCGTGTGGAACGAGTACGGCAGAATACGGCTGAGAACGGCAACGAGAAGAACGAGATAGGCAGCCATGCGGGACCTCTGTGTAGTGCAAATGTGCGCGGAAGCGGCACTCTCGATTGTCGGACTTTACCGCCTGCGGGTCAACTCGCAGCGTTAGTGCTGTACATGACCGTCCATCTCCATGCGCACCACGCGGTGGTCCGGGTTGAGCACGACCTTGCCGGAGAGTGGAGGGTCTTCACGGCCTTTCAGGAACAAGGTGTCGTACATGAAGCGCAGGTCGCGGAAGGTGACAGTTGTCAGGCCCTCGTAGCTCGTGCCGGTCTCGGTGACGAGCGGAAAGCTCGACCAGTCCAGATAGACCTCACCCAGCCAGGTGCGTTTGGCAACGAGCGTCGCCAGCGTGGTCGCAGGCTTATAGAAGATGTCGGACTCCTTGCTGGTCGTGACGGTGTTGCTCAGCGTGTCCACGGTGGCCAGTTGGTAGAACGCGGGCGTCTCGATGATGACGTTCCAGCGGAACGGATTCACCGGATAGGGGGTGGCGAAGACGCGCATGACCGGCGCACCGTAGTCTTCTGCCTGAGCAAGCTGCGTAGCATCCTGCCGCTCGACGATACGCCAGCCCCATAGCGCGACGATGGCGATGAGGGCCGCAATCGCCCATCCGCGCCCGCGAAAGATCGGCTTGCGCGCGCCGACTTCGCTTGAGACCAGCCCGAAGAGCGCCGGAGCGACCAGCGCGATCAGCAACACGCCGAAGATGACCGGCTCGAAGATGAAGACAATCGAGCCTTCATACCAGCGCGGATTGAACGGAAAGAACGGCCTGATGCCGTAGTTGTTCGTCCAGTCGAGCAGCAGGTGGCTCAGCAACGCGATGATGCAGAATCCGTAGAGCAGCCACCAGCACACCGGAGCAGCGGGTGGCTTGCCTGAGCTTCGCTTCATGCGCCAGCGATGAATCAGCCAGACAACAGCAACGACAACTGCGGCCTCCAACGGCAGCCCGAGCAACGTATGGGTCCATCCGCGATGATGCTGGAACGCCGCAACCGGCCCCTTGAACGACCATAGCGTATCCAGATCAGGAGCTTCGGCGGCCAGCGTCATGGCCAGCGTTGCGTAGGCCGCCTTGCGGTTAAAGCCGGCGCGCGCAAGCACGGCCCCTGTCATCAGGTGCGTCACAGGTTCCATGCGGCCAGCATATCGCACCGGGAACAAAATACCGTCTCTATAATTCTCGGTATGCGGACCGCCCCCACTCCAGGCCAGCAGATCGAGGCACTGCGCGACGAGCTGCGCCACCACGAGCATCTCTACTACGTTCTCGACGAGCCGAAGATCACCGACGCCGAGTACGACAAGCTGATGAACCGCCTCAAAAAGCTGGAGGCCGAGCATCCCGCGCTTATCACGCCCGACTCGCCCACGCAGCGTGTCGGCGGCAAACCGCGCGAGGGCTTCGTCAAGACGCCGCACTCGCGGCCTATGCTCTCGCTCGACAATGCCTACAATGAAGACGAGTTGCGCGCCTGGGGCCAGCGCGTGCGCGACGCATTGCCCGCAAGCGAGTCCGTGCAGTTTGTCTGCGAGTTGAAGCTCGACGGCCTCTCGGTCGCGCTGCACTACGGCCCCGGCTCACATGGTTCGGCGCAGCTCGTGCGCGGCCTGACGCGCGGCGATGGCACCATCGGCGAAGACGTGACGACGAACGTCCGCACCATCCGCTCTGTGCCGCTCAGTGTCTCCGCTGCGAAGCTCAAGGCGGCGGGACTGCCGCAGAGCTTCGAGGTGCGCGGCGAAGTTGTGCTGCCGCAGGCCGCGTTCGTCAAGATGAACGAAGACCGCGTCGCGCAGGGGCTCGCTCCTGCGGTCAACCCGCGCAACGCAGCCGCAGGCACCATCCGCACGCTCGAGCCGAACATCGTCGCCCAGCGGCGTCTCGACTACTACGCCTACTTTCTGCTGGAAAACGGCGAGATGTTACTGCCCGCGCAGTCTGCAACGCTCGACGCGCTGCGTGCAGCAGGCTTTCGCGTGAACCAGCACGCCCGCACCGTCGCCAACATCGAGAATGTGATTGGCTTTATCCAGGAAGCTGAACCTCTGCGCGAGACGCTTGGCTATGAGATCGACGGCGTCGTCATCAAAGTCGATTCCACCGCGCAGCAGCGCCGCCTCGGCTTCACCGGCAAGGCCCCGCGCTGGGCCATCGCGTACAAGTTTCCCGCGCGCGCTGCGACTACACGTCTCGAAGACGTGCTCTTTCAGGTAGGCCGCACCGGCAAGCTGACGCCCGTGGCCGCACTCGCTCCGGTCTTTGTCGGCGGCACTACCGTCACGCGTGCCACGCTGCACAATGCCGATGAGATCGAACGGCTTGGCGTCCGCATCGGCGACCTCGTCGAAGTCGAGCGCGGCGGCGATGTGATCCCCAAGATCACCCACGTGGTCGAGGAGAAAGGCTCGAAGACCCCGCGCCACAAAATCACGTTCCCCGCCGAGTGCCCGCGCTGCAAGACGCCGCTGGTGCGCGAGGAGGGTGAGGTCGACTGGCGCTGCGTCAACGCAAGCTGCCCTGCGCGACTCGAAGAGGAGCTGCGCCACTTTGCCTCGCGCGGCGTGATGAACATCGAAGGCCTCGGCGAAGTGCTGGTCGCACAACTGCTCGGCCACAGCATCGCGGAGCATGAGGCGGACGATGCGCTCGGCGAGAACGGAGATGCTCCAACCGGAGCGCCAACGCGCAAGGCGCTGGTCCACTCCGTAGCCGACATCTACACGCTCAAAAAAGAAGATCTGCTCACGCTCGAACGCATTGGCGAAAAGTCAGCCGACTCGCTGCTGGAGCAGATTGAGCGGTCGAAGCAGCAGCCGCTCAACCGCGTCATTCTCGGTCTCGGCATCCGCCACGTTGGCGAGCGCACCGCGCAGGCCCTGGCCGATGAGTTCGGCAGCATGGACGCGCTCATCGCCGCCAGTGCTGACGACTTGACACGCATCAACGACGTTGGCCCCAAGGTCGCCGAGGCCATCCGTGAATATTTCGACAACAAGCGCAATCTGGATCTCGTCAAGAGGTTACGTACTGAGGGCCTCACCTTCACGGCCGAAAAGCGCGTGCGGGGCACGAAACTCGAAGGCCTGACCTTCGTGCTCACCGGCACGCTGCCCAACCTCACCCGCGAGGCCGCGAAGGAGAAGATCGAGTCCGCCGGAGGCAAGGTCTCCGGTTCCGTCAGCAAGAAGACCAGCTACGTTGTCGCGGGCGAAGAGGCAGGTTCGAAGCTCGACAAAGCCAACTCGCTCGGCGTGCCGGTGCTCGACGAGGCTGCGCTGCTGAGGCTGCTCGAACATGGCGCTGAAGTTGCATGAGTTATCGAGCCGTCTGGTTTAGGAATCTGTTTTGACCACATGAAAACCATATAAACTGGAAGCCCAATGCCCTGGCTCCCCGGAACCCGCATCGACTCTTACGAAATTGTTGGCCCGCTTGGCGACGGCGGCATGGGCGAGGTCTTTCGTGTCCGCCACCTGATCTCCGACCGCATCGAGGCCATGAAGGTGCTGCTCTCCGCAGCTTCGAGCAATCAGGAGATGCTCGACCGCTTCACGCGCGAGATCCGCGTGCTCGCCGCGTTGAACCATCCCAACATCGCCGCGCTCCATACTGCCTTCCGCCACGAAAATCAGCTCGTCATGATCATGGAGTACGTCGATGGTCTGGACCTGCGCCGCATTCTTCCGCAGGGCATCTCGCTCGACCAGGCCGTCGCCTATACGCGCCAGGTACTCGCCGCGCTCGACTACGCGCACTCGCAGCACGTCATCCACCGCGACATCAAGCCGTCGAACATCATGCTCACCTCCACCGGCCAGGTGAAGCTGCTCGACTTCGGCATCGCGCTCGCTACACCGGACCCGCGCCTGACCGTAGCCGGAACGGTCGTCGGCTCCATGCACTACATCCCGCCCGAGCAGATCTACGGCGAGCAGCCCGACGAGCGTGCCGATCTCTACGCCATGGGCGTCACGCTCTACGAGATGATCACCGGCAAGCTGCCTATCGAGGGCGCAAACTATCCGCAGGTCATCGCCAACCATCTCCAGCACCCGCCCGTTCCGCCGCACCAGGTCAACCCGCGCGTGCCGGAGCCGATCTCGCTCGTCACGATGAAGGCGCTCGACAAAGACAAACGCAACCGCTGGCAGAGTGCCCGCGAGTTTCTCGCCGCGCTCAACCTCGCCTACCCGGACCCATCCACGCACCCGCATGGAGCATTCGTCACCGCGACTCCGCACGTCGCTGCTGGAACGCCCGTCACACCGCACGTTGCGCAACCGGCGCAGCACGCCAGCGGCACCGGCTCGAAGTATCAGCCTGAACAGCTCAGCGAGATCTCTCACAAGCTCGCCAACTACGTCGGCCCCATCGCAAGCGTATTGGTCAAACGCGCGTCCAGCAGCTCGAACAATCTCCGCGAGTTGTGCGATCAGGTTGCCGCAGAGATTGAATCAGACGATGCCCGCCAGAAGTTCCTCGCTTCGGTACGCGGCCAGCTTCGCTCCAGCGGCTTACTGTAGTCAGTCCGTTGATTGGTCTTTCCATTCCACAGCGCAGCGGAGAAATCTGCTGTTCACCGAGTGCATCTCATCCGCGAAACACAATTCGCCCTTCGCAGATCGTAGTCCGCACACGGCCAACCATCGCAGCGCGGTCGAACGGCGTGTTGCGAGACTTCGACCGCGAATCCTTCGCGTGGAAGTTCCACTCCGCCGCCGGGTCGAAGACCACCACATCGGCATAGCTGCCTGCGCGTAGCGTCCCGCGGCCATCGAGCGAGATCGCCCTTGCCGGATTCACGCTCATCAGCTCGACCACCCGCGCCAATGTCATTCCTTGTCCGCGATGGAGTACGCGCAGCGCCAACCCCAGCGCGGTTTCCAGACCCGTGATCCCGTTCGGAGCGCGTTCGAACTCCTGCTCCTTCTCGTGCGCAGCATGGGGAGCGTGGTCGGTGGCGATGCAGTCCGCTGTCCCGTCCATCAACCCGGCGACCATCGCCGCGCGGTCCACCTCAGCGCGCAGCGGAGGATTCATCTTCGCGTGCGTGTCGTAATCGCCAACCGCCTCGTCCGTCAGGGTGAAGTGGTGCGGCGCGACCTCGCAAGTGACGTGCAGCCCCTCGCGTTTCGCCGCGCGAATCGCCTCCATCGCCCGCGCCGTCGAAACGTGCTGCACGTGCAGATGCGGCTTCAGCCCCTCGGCCTTCTCAATCTCGCGCAGCAGCCGAATGTCGCGTTCGACGATCCGCGCCTCGGCCTCGACCGTCATTCCGCGCAGGCCCAGCCGGAACGCTACTGGCCCGGCGTTCATGCTGCAACCGCCGGTCAGCCGCGTATCCTCCGCGTGCTGCGAGACGGGCACGCCCAGCCGAGCCGCCGTCGCCAGCGCAACGCGCATCGCGTCATCTTCGAGCACAGGCTTACCATCGTCGGTAAAGCCCACGGCCCCGGCTTTACGCAGCGCGGTGAAATCGGTCAGCTCCATGCCCATGCTGCCCATCGTCGCTGCAGGCATGGTAAGCAGCTTCACCACCGACCCGCGCGCCGCATCGAGCATCCACTCCAGTCCCGCCACCGAATCGTTCACCGGAACGGTGTTCGGCATGGCCACCACAGTGGTGAATCCACCGGCAGCGGCTGCCGCCGTCCCCGTAGCAATCGATTCCTTGTATGTCTGCCCCGGCTCACGCAGGTGGACGTGAACATCCACAAATCCCGGCGCAACTACGCAGCCTGCCGCATCCACGGTCTCCGCCGCCGCTACGCCCTTCAGCGTACCCGGAGCTTCCACGGCAGCCACACGCCCATCGCGCAACAGAACATCGCGCTCAGCATCGAGCCCGCTTGCAGGATCCACCACGCGCCCGCCCAGAATCAAAATCTCGCTCATACTCGTATGCTCTCAAAGCGGCCCGCACCCAGCGCGCGAACCAGCAGCGCCGACCTCACCGCCAGCCCATGGTGTACCTGATCCTCGACTGCGGACTGCGGCCCGTCGGCCACCTCGCCCTCAATCTCGACGCCGCGATTCATCGGCCCGGGATGCATCACCAGCGCCTTCGCCGCGTATGTTGCCGCTCGCTCGCGGCTCAACTGATACCCGGCGACATAGTCGGCGAGATCCAGTTCCAGTCCGGCCAGCCGCTCCTTCTGGATGCGTAGCATCATTACCACCTGCGCGCGCCTGAGCGCAGCATCGAAGTCGCGCATAATCTCGACGCCGCTGCCTAAACCGAGTGCAGTCTCAGGCAGCAGCTTCTCCGGTCCGCACAGCAACACCTTTGCGCCGAGCCTCGGCAGCAGCAGCGCATTCGAGCGCGCCACGCGGCTGTGCAGAATGTCACCCGTGATCGCCACTGTCACGCCCGCGAGCGAATCGGCGCGGGCCGTGGTCGCGGCATCAGGCCCATGCAGCCGAGTCAGCATCGTGCGCAGATCCAGCAGCGCCTGCGAAGGATGCTCGTGCATTCCATCGCCCGCGTTCAGCACCGGCAGCGCGGTCATGCGAGCCAGCAGAAACGGCGCACCCGAGCAGGGATGTCTGAGGATGATGCACTCAGCGCCCAGCGCGCGCAGCGTCAGGCCGGTATCCTTCAGGCTCTCGCCCTTTTCGATAGACGAAGATTTGTCGCTGACGAGCGTGGTCGTTGCGCCCAGTGACTTCGCCGCCAGCTCGAACGAGGTCCGTGTCCGCGTGCTCGACTCATAAAACAGCAAGGCCACACGTCGCCCGGCAAGTATCTCGACGCGCTCGGCGTGGGACATCCGCTCAATCCGCGCCGTCTCGGCCAGAATCGACGAAACCTCTTCCAGCGGTATGCTCGCAATCGTTAACAGAGAACCCGGCGCGTATCCAGCATCTCTTCGCGTCGTCACACCGGCCATCAATCCACCCGTTCCACCAGCAGAACCTGGTCCTGCCCATCCACCTCGGACAACATCACTTCGATAATCTCCCGCTGCGAGGTCTGCACGGTACGACCAACAAACGTCGCTTCAATCGGCAACTCGCGGTGCCCGCGGTCGATCAGCACCAGCAGCCGGACACTCTTCGGGCGGCCCTGGTCGAAGAGCGCATCGAGCGCCGCGCGAATGGTGCGGCCCGTGTAGAGCACGTCGTCCATCAGCACAATGTCGCGGCCCGTCACATCAAAGCCAATCGCGCCAGTTGTCACCTTCGGACGCGGCCCATCGGTCGAGAGGTCGTCGCGGTAGAAACTGATGTCGAGCACGCCGGTGTCCACCGGGTGTTTCTCGATCTTCTCGATCATCGCGCCCAGCCGCTGGGCCAGCGGAACGCCGCGTCGCTTGATGCCAACCAGGCCGACGTTCTTGCTGCCGTCGTGCTTTTCCACGATCTCGTGTGCCAGCCGCACCAGCGTGCGCTCGATCTCGGAGGCGGACATCAGCCGGCCCTTTTCCCGAATCTTGTGAGTTGCCGTTCCTATAGTTTCGCTCATACTGTTCGCGCTTGATGATACCAGCAGCCAACCCCGCCTATGAAGCCCCTGCTTCGGCGCGCCTTAGCCCAGAGTCTGCTCGGAGACGATCCGCCACTCACCGTCAATCCGCTTCAGCCGGATCTGCGTCGGAAGCCGCTGTTCTACCTTGCCCGTCCCGCTGTCCGTCACCAGGTGCTTCACCAGCAGTATCCGCGCGGTCGTATCTGTCTGCTGAGCAACCACGACGTCATCCAGCGTAAGCGTCCACGTCTGGCCTCGATGGTGAATCGCCTCCTGCTGGGCCGCCATGATGTCTGCTCGGCTCACATCCGTGCGCAGAAAGTACTTTTCCACCTGGTCGGCGTAGAAGGCAGCCTGCGCTCCGGCGTCCTGTCCTTTCAGCGCGTCGGCCCAGTTGGCCAGCCACTTCTTCGGATCAGGTTCGGCCAGCTTCGCGGCTTCAGCGGCGCTTTCGGCGTCGGCCGCCGCAGCCTCTCGCGCCGCCAGTTGCACGGCTGCTTTTTGCTCAGGAGTCAACACAGGAGCGCCGGGAACGGTGTCCGACGCGCTCTCGCTCCACCGGGAGCGCCAGTCGCCCGTCTGCTGGTTCAGTTGGGCACGATGCAGCCATCCCTCCTCCACCACGCCCGCCAGCACAAAGACGACCAGCAGCGTTGCAAAGATCTTGACCAGCGAGCGATCTTTCGCGCGTTCCGGCTTCGTTCGCCTGGACTTGCCTTCGGTCTCCGGAACCTCCGCATCTTCAGTTCGATGCACCAACTGGGGCTCGATCACGGCGTCCGGCGGAGGCAGGACAGCGTAGGTTGCGAAGTGGTCGGAGGCTGCATCCGGCTCAGGCGTAGCCACATCGGCGACCGGCGACAAATAGGGCAGAGTGTCGTCCTCGACGAGGTCGGCGCTCTGCCTGCGCTCTTCGGCCGGAAGCGGCAGAGGGGCAGCAACTGCGGCCTCAGGCACTTCGGCAACGGCGGCGGCAGCGCCTTTATTGACCAGCCTGGGCTTCAACTCGTTCGCTTGAGATGCTCTGCGCCGGGCCAGGTCGATGTCCATGCGCACCAGCTCCAGCACCCCGTCCAGTTTGCGCTGCACCAGCTCATTCTGCGGTGCCGCGTCGCCCACCAGCGCAGAGGCGAGGTACGTTACATCGGCCTCAATCGCAGTCCTGCCCTCGTCGGCGGGTCTTACCTCGAAGACGGCGCGGTCATTGCGGTTGATCCGGTGCGTCGGCCCCAGCCCGCGCAGCACAATGGCGCTGCCTTCGCGCGTCACGTCGCTCCACTGCGTGCGCAGACACGTCTCCAGCGTCCGCGAAACCAGGTCCGCGTCTGGAGAATCCACCATCTCGCACGTCTGAAATCTCACGTTCTCTTACCCGGTCCTCTGCACGATCGATGGAAACGAGTGCTTCGATTCTACTGCTACAGGCAATCATTCACGATGCAGAAATTCTCACGCCGAAACCTTGGTCCGCGTGCGCAACATGCCGCTCACCGCTCCGCCCAGCGTCGAGAGCAGCAGCAGAAATCCCGCCCCCATCGAGATGCCGGTCAGCATAAAGCCCACGCGAAACTCAGGGGTTGCAATAAAGCGCAACATCTCCGGCAGCTCCGGACTGGCCGCGCCGCTCTTCTGGATCTGTTCGTGCAACTGCGCCAGTTGCGCGGTTAACTGCGTGTCGAACCCGGCCATGTTGTGCAGGCCATAGCGTGCCACCAGCCCGGCAACGGCTGCCGAGCAGGCCAGTCCCACTACCAGCGCCAGTCCCGTCACCAGCCCAATCCGCGCGCCCACTCCGGCATCCATCCACGCCTGCGGCTTTCTGCGCTGGTAGAACCCGAGCGCGATGATCGAGCCGCTCAGCGTCCAAAGCCAGCTCAGCGGAGACACCACGCCTACCCGCGCCGCCACCAGGCTCAGCGCGGCGGCAACTCCGGCCACCGCCAGCGCGCACCGGATGGCCGTCTTCCACTCCACCTGTCGCGGACGCGGAGGCGGCAGCGCGCCGGTCGTCTCGCCCTCCGAGGCGCTGGTCTGCTGCTCGTACTCCTGTAGAAAGAGTTGTGGAGAGCCGCAGTGCGGACAAAAGGGCGAAAGGCCGTCACCGGCAGGAAGCTCGCCGCCGCATCGGTGACAATACTCTTGCATACTCTGAAGCTACCCCAGCCAACGGAGCGCGGCAAGTTGTCGCAAGCGGCATCCATGCCAGCGGGCCGCTCCCGTCAGGCGCGCCGCGAGAGAAGCTGCTGAGGCAGCTTCGAGCCGGTCAGCGCGAGGACGCCCCAGCAGAGCGCGGCCCACACAACGCTCGCCGCTGCGATGATGAGTACATCGCTTCGGTACCCGTGCGAGAGAGGAACGCAGCGAACCACAGCGGCGGCTCCGCCAAAGCTGATGAGCGCAGCCAGCAGAGAGCGTGCAAGCTCTCTGCCTTCGAGTCCGGTGATAGGCACCAGCTTGCTCCGGTCGAGCAGCACGGCGAGCGTGGCCGTCTGGGTCACGATGCCTACGTCTGACGCAATGGCCAGTCCCGCCATGCCGACCGAGTGGAAGAAGAAGCGATACACCGGAATCGAGAGCAGAGTGATGATGCTTCCGGCAACTGCAGGCGTCAGCGTATTGCGTGCCGCGTAGAAGGCACGAGCGTAGATGCCCTGCGAGGTCCACAGCGCCAGCGTGATGGCGAAGATGGCGAAGTACTTCGCCGTGTCGGCGGCGTCGATGCGGTTGAAGGCTCCTCCGCGAAAAAGATCGAGGATCGGAGAGGCGAGCGCAATCATCCAGGCCGCGACGATCAGTGACGCACAGAACACGCGCGAGACAGCGCGGTTGACCGCTCCGGCGAAGTCGCCGAGGCGCTGCTGGCTGAACAGTGTTGAGAAAAACGGCAGCGACGCGGCCCCGGCAGCCTGTCCGATAATGCCCATCGGCGAGTTGAACAGCGTCTTGGCGACGTTCAGGTGAGTGATGCCACCCGTATCGTAAGAAGCGAAGAAGCTCAGTATCCACTTGTCCGCCGTAACCAGCGAGACGCCGATCATCAGCGGCAGCGACAGCTTGAGCCACTCAATAAATGCAGGATGTCGCAGATTGAAGATCGGGTGGTAGCGCAGTCCGATGCGTCGCGCACCAAAAGCGTTCAGCGCCGCCGGGCCAAGAATGACTCCAGCCAGCACACCGATCACCAGCGAATAGATGCCAAACCTCTGTGCGAGAAACACGGCCCCGAAGATGATGCCGAGGTTGTAGATGAGCGGCGTGATGGCCTGATAGATGAAGATCTTGCGCACCAGCAGCTTCGATCCGATGACGCCGCCGATGAAGAAGAAGAGCTGCGCGGGCAGAAGCAGCCGCGTCAGCGAAGTGGCCAGCGCAGCGTTCTCCGCGCTGAAGCCGTGAAACTTCCAGTGGACATAGACCGGCGCGAAGATCTCGGCCAGCAGAATCGCCAGGCCGAAGACGATGATCATTGCATTGAGGACGGCGGAGATGGCGCGGTCGCCGCCCTCTTCGTCGCCCGCCGCGCGGTAACGGTCGAGGATCGTAATCAGCGAGATGGACGCCACTCCGCCCACCAGAAAGTAAGCCAGCATGTCGGGCAGCTCGAAGGCGGCGTAGTATGCATCGGCCTGCGGCCCTGCCCCGAAGATGTGGTTGATGATCTTGGTCTTGACCAGGCCCAGTACGCCCGAGCACAGCGTCGAAACCATGATGAGCAGCGTGGCCGAGTACGCCGAGTGCCGGGCCGAAGGACGCAGCCACGAGAACAGCCCCTGGCTCGGGGAGTGAATACTCTCAAGCGCCGGCTCGGGTGTAGGTTCGGGCGTGAGTTCAGGCCCAGGCTCCGGGCCGTTTGGAGAGGTCGCGTTGGGGTTCGGGCTCGATGGCAAGGATGAGGAGTCTCGTTCGCCTGGCAGTGCTGCTTTGGTTGATTCTATCGGGTGTGCCTCACGCGGGCTTATGCTCGTGAGGTAGCGGGGGTGGTTCGCCCTGTGGACAATGCGAGGAGCGGGGTTTGGAAAACTTTCGGCTGAGAGTCTTTCGGGCGGTGGCGGACGAGATGAGCTTTCGCAAGGCGGCGGAGGTGCTGCATCTGAGCCAGCCTGCGGTAAGTCAGCAGATACGCGCACTCGAAGAAGAAGCTGGAGCGCGGCTGTTCGACCGGGGCGCGAGCGAAGGACATGGGACGCAAATTGCCCTGACCGAGGCCGGGAGCGTCCTGCTGCGCTACGCGAAGACGGCCGCGGCAACGATGGAAGAGGCGCGGCGCGCGCTGGCGCAAGGCCGATGATTCAGGGCGTATTGCTCTGGGTGGTCATCGCCACGCTGTCGCTTTGGGCGATTCATGTGGGATGGATCGCGCTCTAGCGCCTACTCGTCGCGTCGCGGAGGCTGGATGGCAACGTGAGCACTGCTATCGGGGGACTCGGTCCAGTGTTTCCATGTCTCTTCTGTGCGGACGGGCCGGGTGTGTTTCGTCAATGACGAGAGCGAAAGCCCGGCGATGGTGAAGCTCACCATCTGGCGCTGACTGCACCTCAGGCAGCGCACCGGATAGCGCATCAGCACCATCTGCCAGAAGTCCTCTGAGCGCAGCCGCGAGCGCCGAAACGACTGGCCGGAGCAGTACTGGCACTGAATCGGCATCGCACCGCGCGTCGAGCCGATACTGACAGTCTTGCGGCTGCGGGATCTGGATCCGGTTCGGGGGTTGTTCGAAGATGTGTCGAAGGGGTTCATGCAGTCGTCCGGGCTAATGCCTCGCGTTGTCCGGCGGCGTGGTCATATCGAAGAGAGGCGAGGAGGTACGGCGCGTCTCCGCTGTCTTCCGCGGCCTGACGATGGGGTGGAGCACGGAAGCGCGCGGCGCGGCCGGTTTCGAGAGCAGATCGAGCAGATCGCGGAGGTCCTTCTGAAGCCTGCGCAGCTTTCGCGGCTCGATGGCCTGGGCTGCCTCGCTGATGCCCAGCGCAAGCTGCGGCTCCTTGTGCTTGGTCTCGGTCTTGAACGCCTGGCGCGCGCCCGGAATGGTGTAGCCCTCGCTGTAGAGCAGCGACTTGATGCGCAGCGCAGTCTCGACATCACGGCGGCGATAGAGCCTCTGCCCGGTGCCGCCCTTGTGCGGCTTCAGGTTAGGAAACTCGCTCTCCCAGAAGCGCAGAACGTAGGCAGGCACATCCACCAGCCGCGCCACCTCGCCAATGCGGAAGTAGAGCTTATCCGGGATCTCGGACCCGGAGGGCGGGGAAGACTTGCGGACTGGTTGATGCTGCGCCATACCAAAAGCTCCGTCGATCGCGCGGCCATAATAGGGCCGCCGTCCGGCTTGCTTGTAAGTATAGGCCACCAAATGCTTCGTGACTTGCAATTTTTCCCGCTTTGCGCAGGCAACCTCAGGCGGTCGGAGTGGCAACCGGCTGGCGCGGCGGCGTCTTCGCGCTCGCAGCGCGGAGATACTGAATGGGCCACGTCATCGGCTGTTCAAGCTGCTGCGCGGCATGGAGCGGCCAGTAGGGATCGCGCAGCATCTCGCGCGCCAGCAGCACAAGACTCGCCTCGTCACTCTGAATGATGCGGTCAGCCTGCGCTGGCGCCGTAATCATGCCGACAGCCCCCGTCGGTATCTCCGCCTCGCGGTGAACCGTCGCCGAGTGAACCACCTGATAGCCGGGCCCCAGCGGGATCTGCTGCCCCGGATGATTGCCGCCCGTCGAGACGTCGATCAGATCAACGCCCTCCTGCTTCAGCAGCCGCGCGAAGGTCACAGATTGATCAAGCGTCCAGCTCTCACCAAGCGACTCCGGTGTCCAGTCCGTAGCGGAGATACGGACAAACACCGGCAGATGCGCAGGCCACGCGGTGCGCACTGCACGCACCACTTCCAGAGGAAAGCGGACGCGGTTCGCAAACGTCCCGCCGTACTCGTCGGTGCGGTGGTTCGAGAGCGGCGAAAGAAACTCGTGCAGCAAATAGCCATGCGCCGCGTGAACTTCGACGACATCGAACCCAGCCGAGCGGGCACGAACGGCGGCGGCTGTGAAGTCCCGAACGATCTTGTCCATTCCCGTGCGATCCAGCGCCGTCGGCAGCGGATAAGCATCGCTAAACCGAACCGCCGAAGGAGCAACGGCCTGCCAGCCGCCCTCCTCGGGCGGAACCGTATGGGTCTTCTCCCAGGGAGGCGCCATGCTGGCCTTGCGTCCAGCGTGCGCCAACTGCATCCCGGCGTAGGCTCCATGCTGGTGCAGAAAGGCTGTGATCTGCGCAAGCATAGGGATGTGCTCATCGTCCCAGATTCCCAGATCGAAGGGGCTGATGCGGCCCTCCGGGTTCACGGCGGTGGCCTCCGTCAGCACCAGTCCCGCGCCGCCGACGGCCCGGCTACCCAGATGCACCAGATGCCAGTCAGTCGCATGGCCGTTGGCAGACGAATACTCGCACATCGGTGAGACCGCGATCCGGTTGGGAAAGGTTAAGCCGCGTAGTTTCAAGGGAGAGAAGAGATGGTCCGATGGTTCGCTCACGAAACATTGGATGCTCTGTGCAGCCAGAAAGAGGAATTATTTCCTGCTCCCGAAGCCGCCTGTTGAACCGGACCGCACCGGGTGGCGTATCGTTCTCTGATGGAGAACCTGGAGGGGTTGGCATGTCGGTGAAGCAAGCTCGAACGATTGCGGCAATTCTGGGCGGAGCGTCCATGCTGGTGCTTCTGAGCGGCTGTCACGTCTCCGATAACAAGCACGGCGACAGCGACAACGTGAAGATCTCGACGCCTTTTGGTGGAGTGCAGGTCAAAACCGACAACGCCGCCGTCCTGGAACAGATCGGCCTGCCGCAGTATCCGGGCGCAATCCCGGTCAAGAGCGACAGCGACAAGGGCTCGGCCGACGTGAACCTCAACTTCGGCAGCTTCCACCTCAAGGTCAATGCCGCCGGCTATCGCACCACCGATAGCCCTGACATGGTCAAAGCCTTCTACCGCAAGGCCCTCTCCAAATACGGCGATGTGATCGAGTGCTACAACTACAAAACCGTCGGCACTCCCACGCAGACCGCGCAAGGGCTCACCTGCGACGACCACAGCGGAGGCCACGTCTCCATGCGCGATGACCTGACCGGCCATACCCAGCTCAAGGCCGGTTCAAAGCAGAACCAGCACATTGTCGAGATAGACCCAGAAGGCAGCGGCACCAAGTTCGGCCTCGTCGCCCTGGATCTGCCCGGCCACCTTGGCAGCGACAAAAACAAATCCTCGCAGTGATGTCTCGCGCCCATGGTCATGACGCTGCGATGCGCAACCCGCCGGCAGGCGCCTACTTCGCGTCCTCGTACTCCTCGTTCCAGGCCGACTGGATCGCCTCCAGAATGCCTTCATTCGACTTCGCCGGATCGCCAACAAACCCCGGAAGGCCGGTCACATACTTGTGCAGGTCGGTAAAGCGCACAGAGTAAGGCTCAATCTCCGGGTACTTCTCCTGCAACAGAATTCCAATCTCTTCCGCATCGGTCCAGTCAATCTCACGCGCCACAAAATCCTCCGTCTTCATCCGTTCTTGTCCGCGCAATCCGCGGTCGGCCTTACGCTCCCGGCCCGTGAGCAGGCTTGCCTTCCTGCACATAGTTTCGATTCCACTTTGGAATCTCGACCACATAGGTCCCCGGCTTCTCGATGATGGCCTGGCAGCCCAGCCGCGAGTTCAACTGCACGTCCGCAGCCGTCTCCATGCGATCCAGCTCCTTGTCCTCAGCCTCGCTGATGCCCTGCGCGCCCTCCTTCACCCACAGATGGCAGGTCGTGCACGCACACACCCCGCCGCACGCATGGTCGAGAAAGATGTCGAAGTTTTCCGCGACATCCAGAAACGACATCGGCTCGCCATGCCCCTCGTAGGGCAGCGAGCCAAACGGAAACTCCACTGTCCTGCCCTGCGGCAAAAACGTCACTCGCACCATACCCTCGCCCGCAGGCTTCGACAGATCCACTTCTTCACTTTTCATCTCAGACATATCCCTATTTTCCGTCAAACCAGCCTCTAATCCCTAACTCTTGTTGATCTCCGCTTTGGCAAACGGATGCGGCGCCGAAGGTCCTTCGCCGATGCTCTCGCCAGCCGACTCCATCGTCTTGCCTTTCATCGCGCCCGAGACGGCAGAGTCCATCATCAGCTCCGCAAACCGCCGCGTGGCCTGGTCCAGTGCTTCAATCGCAGTACGAATCGCCTTGTAGTCCGTGCCTTGCATCGAGGCGCGCAGCCCAGCCTCAGCCTCACCAATCCTGGCAATCTCGTCGCCGGAGAGCAACCCCCACGCAGCATGGCTCCTGCCCTTGTCCACTGCGGTCAGAATCGTCTCCGCCTCATTCTTTGCCTCAACCACCTGCCGCTCGCGCAAATCTTCTTCGGCGTTGTCGAACGAAGACAGAATCATCGACTCGACTTGCTCGTCCGTGAGCCCATACGTCGGCTTCACCTCAACCTCGGCCTCTTTGCCGCTCCTCTGCTCTCGCGCGGAGACGTGCAGAATGCCATTGGCATCAATCAAAAACTTCACCTCGATGCGCGGCAGCCCCGCCACCATCGGCGGAATGCCCTTCAGGTCAAACCGCGCCAGCGAGCGGCAGTCCTTCGCCATCTCGCGCTCGCCCTGCACCACGTGGATGGCAACGTTCGTCTGTCCGTCCACGCCGGTCGTAAAGTGCTCAGTCGCGCTCGCCGGAATGGTCGAGTTGCGCTGAATGATCTTCGCCACCACCCCGCCCAGCGCCTCAATGCCGAGCGAAAGCGGAGTCACATCCAGCAGCAGCAGGTCTTCGGTTGCCTTTGATCCGCCCGCCAGAATCTGCGCCTGCACCGCCGCGCCCAGCGCCACCACCTCATCCGGATTCAGCTCCGTGTGCGGCGTCTTTCCCCGTGCCTTCAGGTCGAAGAGATCGTCCACCAGCGCCCGCACCGCCGGAATCCGCGTCGAGCCGCCCACCAGCACCACTTCATCAATCTGCGCCGCCGCCAGCCCCGCGTCCTTCAGCGCCTGCTTGCAAGGCCCGGCCGTCCGGGCAATCACACCCTTGGTCAACTCATCAAACTGTAGCCGCGTAATCTCCCGCGAGTACTTTTTGCCAGACGGCAGCGTCACATCCAGCCGCGCCACATCCGCAGTAGAGAGTGCAATCTTCGCCTCGATCACCGCCTTGCGCACGGCCTGCACTGCCTCACCGTTCGCGCGAATGTCCTCGGCGAGGTCGCCCGCAATGTCGTCGAGCGCAATCCGAATCAGCAGGTTGTCAATGTCATCGCCGCCCAGATGCGTGTCGCCGCCCGTAGCGATCACCTCGAAGATCCCCTCATGCAGCTTCAGGATCGAGACATCGAACGTCCCGCCGCCGAAGTCATACACGGCAATCAGGCCATCCTTGTTCTTCTCCAGTCCGTAGGCCAGCGCCGCCGCCGTCGGCTCGTTCACCAGCCGCAGCACTTCCAGCCCGGCAATCCGCCCAGCATCTTTCGTTGCCTGCCGCTGCGCGTCGTTGAAATAGGCGGGAACAGTAATGACGGCCTTTGTCACCGGCGCGCCGAAGAACCGCTCCGCATTCTTCTTCAACTGCATCAGCACGTATGCCGAAATTTCGGGTGGTGTCAGCAGCAGCCCGCCCACGCTTACCTTCAGCACCTCACCCGGCTTCAGCCCGTCCGCCAGCCGGAACGGAAACAGCTTCAACTCCTCCTCGACATCGAGCATGTCGCGCCCCATCAGTCGCTTGGCCGAGTACACCGCGCTCGCCGCATCCTCAATCAGCGTCGTCCGCGCCGGATTGCCCACCACAACGCCCTCGTCGGTCCACGCCACCACTGACGGCACCAGCCGCTCGCCGTCCTCGCCGGGAATCACCACCGGCGTCCCCCCCTGCATAAACGCCACAAGGGAGTTCGTCGTTCCCAGATCAATCCCTACAACCCGTTCCTCAGCCATCGAAGTCCTTTTTGTCCTTATCGTTCTATTGTCCTACAATCGCATCTCGAAAGCGCGTACTCAGGAGATAGCCCTCATGTCCGGCCATGTGAGAAACTACACTGCCACCGTCATCCCCAGCCTCCGTTACCGCGACGCGCTCGCCGCCATCGACTGGCTCATCCGCGCCTTCGGATTCGAGAAGAACGCCGTCTACCTCGGTCCCGACAACAAAACTGTGGCCCACGCGCAACTCACCTTCGGCAACGGCATGATCATGCTCGGCTCGGTCGACAACGGCGGCGAGTTCGGCAAGCTGATGGCCCAGCCCGACGAGATCGGCCTCCGCAACACGCACGGCGTCTACCTCGTCGTCACCGACGCCGACGCCGTCTACGCCACGGCCAAAGCTGCCGGGGCCACCATGGTCCTCGACATACGCGACATGGACTACGGCGGCCGCGCCTTCACCTGCCGCGACCCCGAAGGCCATCTCTGGAGCATCGGCACCTACGACCCCTGGGAACAGCCGAACTCCTAGCCCGTGCCCAATGGCCGTGATACCGTCATGCTCATGGAGCTGAACCCTTACGCGAAGTTCCTCGCCGGTCAGGATCCCGTGCGTGTCCTGACCACCACATCAGAGAGGCTTCACGCCCTCACCGCCACCCTGTCCGGCTCTCAGGTCAATCACGCCCCGGCCCCCGGCAAGTGGAGCCTCCGCGAGATCCTCGCCCACCTCGCCGACTGCGAGCTGGTCTTCTCATTCCGCCTCCGCCAAACCCTCGCCGAAGACCACCCCGTCATCCAGCCGTTTGAGCAGGACAACTGGGCCGAACGCTACGCTGCCTACGATGCCGCCCCAGCTCTGGCCCTCTTCCAGGCCGCGCGCGACTGGAACCTGCGTCTCATTGCAGGCGCCACCGAAGCCGATCGCCAGCGCCCCACCACCCATCCTGAGCGAGGCACCATGACCTTCTGGACCATTGTCGAAACAATGGCCGGCCACGACATCAATCATCTTCAGCAGATCGAACGCCTTGCGGCCAGCGCGTAGCGGCTAGACCTCCAGCGCGTCGTTCACATCCCGCACCAGATTCCGCAGATAGCTCCGCTTATTCAGCAGCGCCACCATTGCGTCCTTCGCCCGCGCCTTCGCCGCCTCGTCGCCTGCATCTACGCCCGCATCCCACGCGGCCCACAGACCTTCCAACTCTGCCTGCGTCTCCACCATCTTCGCGTCAAACGAATCCTTGGCGGTCATCAGATCGCGCCGCAGCTCCGGCTCGTCTTCGCCCATCTGCCTGGCGGCACGCATCTCCTGCAACTGCATGTTCAGCTCAAAAACCTCTTCCAGCAACTCCGGCGGCACCACCTGCTTCTTCTCGACGCCCGTCGCGCGCGCCGCATCGGTCGCCGCCTTCGACTGTTCCTCCAGTTCCACACCCTCCAGCTTCAGCAGGTACTGCGTTCGCAGAATCGGGTCCTTCAGCGTGCGATAGGCATCGTTCAAGAGCGACGACTCCGCCAGAGCCGCCTCCTGCTCCGCCACCGGCCGCGAAGCAAACCGGTCCGGATGCAGCCTCCTGCTCATCGCATAAAACGCCTTCTCCAGCGCCGCCACGTCAATCTTCAGCTTCTCCGGCAGTGCAAACACCGCAAAATAATCCTTCGCCAAAATACCCTCCGCCGTTTGGTCGCGCAGCTTTAGTTGGACACTCGGCACCTCCCCACGAAGTCCGGCGCGCCGAGCAGGCAACATCGTTAGAATACGGCATCATGCCCAGGCACCTTACCGTCGTCGCCATACTCGCAGCCATTGCTCTGCCGCTCACAGCCCAGACCAAACCCACCGCCGAACCCGCATGGAAGACGGCCATCGAAGCTCGTCGCCAGCAGCTCATCCAGAAGAACGGCTATGGCACCGACTCAGCACTCCGCACCCAGCTCATGCAGATGCGCTCCACCGACCAGACCGCCCGCGGCTTCGCGCCATCGTCAGCAACCAGGAAAGAGATGATGCAGAAGCTGCCCGTCACCGACGCCGAACTCACGGGCGAACTCAAGCAGATCGTCCAGCAGAAGGGCTGGCCCACCATCGCCCTCGTCGGCATCGACGCCTCCAACGCCGCCATGCTCATCCTCACCCACACTGCCGACCACGCCTGGCAGCGCCAGATGCTTCCCCAGCTCGAGCAGCTCGCCGACACCGGAAAGATCGATCCCTCCAGCCTCGCCTTTGTCGTCGATAAAGAGCTGGTCGCCCAGGGCAAGCTCCAACGCTACGGCACGCAGTTCAAATACATCAACGGCGGCCTGGCGATGTACGGCGTTGAAGACCCCGGTGGCCTCGACGCCCAGCGCGCCCGCGCCCTGCTGCCGCCCATCGACGTCTACAAACAGCAGCTCACCGCGATGTACCACATCCCCGCCTCAAAGCAGATCGTCACCGCCACGCCGCAGAACTGAGCACCTGCGCTTCTCTCATCGGTCATTCTGACCCTGAGCGAAACGAAGGGGAAGAATCCCCGCATTTTGCTGGCGGGCCAAATCATTTCGGGGAAGCGAAAGAAAGCGCACTGCTTGCTGACCGCATTTTTCCCCCGCACGCCGCTTCAGCTAAAGTAAAGCGAATGCCGAAACTCGGTCTCATCGCCGGCAACGGACGCTTCCCTTTTCTGCTGCTCGAAGCCGCTCGCGCTCACTCGCTCACTGTCGTCGTCGCCGCCATCAAAGAGGAGACTGACCCGGAGATCGACGCCCGCGCCGCCGCCGACCCCGAGATCCACGTCCACTGGCTCTCGCTCGGCGAACTGTCGAAGCTCATCGAGACCTTTCAGCGCGAAGGCGTCACGCGCGCCACCATGGCCGGCCAGGTCAAACACAAGCAGATTTTTTCGAGCATCCGCCCCGACTGGCGTTTAGCTAAACTCCTGCTCAACCTGCGCACGCGCAACACGGACATGCTGCTCGGAGCCATCGCCAAAGTGCTCGCCGACGAAGGCATCGAGCTCATTAGCTCCACCCAGTACCTCGAACCGCTGCTCGCCAAACCCGGCGTCCTCACCCAGCGCGCACCGGACGAAGAAGAGGCAAAGGACATCGCTTACGGACGCACCGTAGCCCGCGCCATCGCCGGCTACGACCTCGGCCAGACTGTCGTCATCGCAGCCCAGGCCTGTGTCGCAGTCGAAGCCATGGAGGGCACCGACGCCACCATCGAGCGCGCAGGCACACTCTTCCGCACGCTTGAAGCAGGAGATGCAAATGGCGAGCCAACCACACTCCGCCGCACGCTCACCGTCGTCAAAGTCGCCAAGCCCAACCAGGACATGCGCTTCGACGTGCCCGTCATCGGCATCGGGACCATCGACGCCATGCAGCGCGCCGGGGCCACCTGCCTCGCCGTCGAGGCAGGCCGCACGCTCCTGTTCGACCCTGCCGCCATCACTCGCGCAGCCGACGAGGCAGGCATCACCATCACCGTCGAATAGCCGCAGTTGTCATCCTTTTGTCACGACAGGCGTAAAATTCCGCTCAGCGCGCGTCTTATCCGCAAACTCACCCGTCACCACAAAAAGGCTTCAGCAAAAAGGGGAACCATCATGCACAAAGGAATTCTGTCCACCATCGCCATAGGTGCCGTTGCCGTAGCATGTGGATTCGGCGTCAAGGCCCATGCAGCGCCCCCGACCGAGATCGCCGTCGGATCGACCGCGCCCAACTTCACCCTGCCCTCGCAGGAAGACAGGCCCATCAGCCTCTCCGAGTTCAAGGGCAAATGGGTCGTCCTCTACTTCTATCCCAAAGACCAGACCACCGGCTGCACCATCGAGGCGCACAACTTCCAGCGCGATCTGGACAAGTACCACAAGCTGAACGCCGTCGTGCTCGGCGTCAGCCTCGACACCGTCGCCAGCCACAAGGCCTGGTGTGCTAAAGATACCTTCAACTTCAAGATGCTCGCCGACCCCGATCACAAGGTCGTCGATCTCTACGGCGTCCCCATCAAAACCTACGGCCCTATGCACTTCGCCAACCGTGAAACCTTCCTCATCTCGCCCGAAGGCAAGGTGGTCAAGGTCTGGCCCAAGGTCGATCCCAACGTCCACAGCACCGAGGTGCTCGCCGAGATCACCACCGACGAAAAGAAGTAAGCGAAGCAGTCAGCAGACGCAAAAAGGCCCGGCCCTCAATCGAGGAGTCCGGGCCTATTTGCTTGCCTTAGGTGGGGAGATTACTTCTTCTTGGCAGCGGCCTTCTTCTTCGCGGGAGCTTTCTTCGCCGCTTTCTTGGGGGCCTTCTTCGCTGCCTTCTTCACTGCCTTCTTTGCTGCTTTCTTAGTTGCCAATGTAGTACCTCTCGTTGTTGATTTTTTACCGCCAGCACTCTTTTTCCCAGTCGCTTTTTTACGAGCGACCTTACCGCCGCGACGAGTACTGGCTTTTTTCGCGGCAGAACCTGATGTCTTTTTAGCGGCGCTCTTCTTCTTCGCAGCAGCCTTCTTCGCGGCCTTTTTGGCTGCCTTCTTCGCAGGAGCTTTCTTCGCTGCCTTCTTTGCCGGGGCCGCTTTCTTCGCGGCCGCCTTCTTCTTTGCAGGAGCTTTCTTCACGGGAGCAGGAGCCTTCTTCACCGGAGCGGCCGGAGGCGGAGCAACCGGTGCGGGCGGCAGTACGATAACGGCCTCTTCGCGGCGCACCTCAATCTCATGTGGGCCTTCGTCTTCTTCGGAGGTCATCGTCACTTCTTCTTCTTCGTCGTCGTCGAAGCGACGTACCAGATCGTCGTGGTCGTCGTCGTGCTCATCGCCGAAGTGGTTGTAGTCGTCGTCCGCCGCTGCATGAACTTTGATCGTGTCGTCAAACGTCATCTTTGTTTTCCCTCGCTCGCCTGTCCAGCTTCTGCTTCTCTATTGCGTCTTTCTGAATACGATGCGGTGAAACAATCCTTAATGCTCCGGCACGAGATTCTAGCAACAGGATGCATCCAAGCGCCAGCGAAGGCAAGCACTCTTTTTCTGAAGGTAGCTTAACGGCCAGCTTTCGATTTCGTTTTGGAAGTCCTCTTCTTCTTCGTCGCGCTCGATTTCGCACTCGACTTCTTCTTCGCTGTGTGCCCGGAAGCCGCATGAACAGAGGACGAGCGCGTATGCGACGAACTCCGCCGCCCCGACGTTCTGCGCCTCACTCGACCATGCGGGGCAAGCCGTACCGGCTCCGAGACCAGCAGCATTCTTCCCGCCGCCACCGTGTTCGTCCGCATGTGGTTCCATCGGCGCAGCTCTTCCACCGACACGCCGAACCGGTCCGCCACCGTAATCAGCGTATCGCCGCGGCGCGTTCTGTAATGCTCCGGCCGCACCGTCCGGCTCGCCGTCGCCACCGGAATCACCAGCTCATCTCCCGTATCGACCGGATCGCCTGAGGCAATATCGTTCTCTTCGGCAATCTCGCTCGTGCGCGAATGAAACTCCGTTGCAATGCTCGCCAGCGTCTCGCCGTCGCGCACCACGTGAAACCGCCACGTATCGCGCTTGTCTTCTGGAATCTCTTTCATGCGCGACTCAAACGTCGCCGTGGTGCCCACCGGAATGTGCAAGTCAAACGGCATATCGCTCGGCGTGGTCATGCGCAGCAGGCTCGGGTTCAGCGCGACAATCTCTTCCAGCGACGCGCCGGTCACATCCGCCACCAGGCGAAGATCGATCGCGCTATCCACCGTCACCGTGTCCGAAAGAACGGCAGGATCGGAGACAACCTTATCCAGTCCATACTGCGCCGGGTTCTTCGCCATAATGATCGCCGCGATAATGCCCGGCACATAATTCTTCGTCTCCGCAGGCAGCACGCCGCGCCGGTAAAGCTCCCAGAAGTCGGCGTAGCCTGTCTTCATCACCGCGCGCTGCACGTAGCCCGGACCCCAGTCATACGCCGCCATCGCCAGATACCAGTCGCCGAACTGGTCGTACAGCGACTTCATATACCGTGCATACGCCTTCGACGATTTTTCCGGATCGAACCGCTCATCGAACCACCCATTACGCACCAGACCATACGCGCCCGTCGGCATAAACTGCCACATCCCGCCCGCGCCCGATCGCCGGTTCAACGCCTGCGGCTGAAAGCCCGACTCGGCTACCGCGAGATACATCAGGTCCTGCGGCACGCCCGCCTCGCGCAGGTCCCGCGAGATCATCTCCTTGTATTTGCCCGCGCGCGCCAGCGAAGCCATCAGGTGCGCATGACCCTTCGGGTTGTTCGAAAAGTAGTTGATAAAGCCGGCTACATAATCGTTGACCACCAGCGGAAAGTCCGACTGCGTCGTCTTCAGTTCCGTCTCCAGCTTCTTGGTCAAGGCAGCGTTCGGCGGAAACGTCACCTCGTCGGCTGTGTCCAGCGGAGCCGCCTCAAGCTGCGGAGAGAACCCGTTCCCCTGCTTCAGCGCCGCCATCTCCAGCGAGTTCACCTTGTCCAGCAGGTTTTCAAACTCATCGGAGAGCTGCGGATCGTTCTTCAGGTCCATGCCGCTCGATAGCATCAGGTCCACGGCAGCATCGAAGTACATCCGCGCCGCGTCCATGCGTCCCGCGTTGTAGCTGTTCACACCATTCTGATAAGCCTGCTCGGCCTCGTTGATAAGCTGCTGGTCCTTCGCGGTCTTCTGGGCGGTCGCTGCTGTCTGCGCATAAGGAGCGGCCACGGGCGCAGCCTTTGCAACCTCGATCGCAGGCGCCACCGGCTTCGGAGCAAGTGCAGGAGCCATCGCCTGCGCGGGCATCTTACCCGGCGCAGCCGCCTGATTCTGAGGACACCCAGCCAACAAGACCAGCGGCGCACAAGCCACCACCACTCCCAAACGCCGCATCCAGTTCCTTAAACGAGTCCGCTCCATCTTCTCCAGCCATTGTAAGACGCCGCGGTCAAATTCTCCGTGTTATCGGTCTCTCTTCGCGCAACAGCAGTCTATTGAGTGAGCCCAGCGTCATCGAATATGAAGCCGTCCGTCCGCCAATGGCGACATCCACCGCGCGCTCGCGCGGACTCCCGTTACGCAGCATCATCGCGTCCGCGTCGCGATGCGCCTGTACATCACGCCCCGTCAACGTGCGCGTTCATCGTTCGCTTTCTCGCAAAATCTACTCCACCGCGCAGGCCCGCAACTGCGTTTTGCCGGGCGGACAAATGTTAACATGGAGTTTGAGGCCTCCCAGCTACACCATGGATCCCAGTCACATCCGCAACTTCGCGATCATCGCGCACATTGACCACGGCAAAAGCACGCTCTCCGACCGCCTGCTCGAACTCACCGGCTCGCTCACCTCACGCGAGATGCAGGCTCAGGTGCTCGACGCGATGGACCTCGAGCGCGAGCGCGGCATCACCATCAAAGCCCACACCGTCCGCATGATGTACCAGGCGCACGACGGCGAAACCTACCAGCTCAACCTCATCGACACGCCCGGCCACGTCGATTTCTCCTACGAGGTCTCCCGTTCACTTGCCTCCTGCGAAGGCGCGCTGCTCGTCGTCGATGCGTCACAAGGAGTCGAAGCCCAGACGCTCGCCAACGCCTACCTCGCCATCTCGCACGGCCTCGAGATCATCCCCATCATCAACAAAATCGACCTGCCGAGCGCCGACATCGAGCGCACCAAGGAGATGATCGAAAAGTCCGTTGGCCTGCCCGCCTCCGACGCCATCCCCGTCTCCGCCAAGACCGGCCAGAACGTCGCCGAGATCCTCGAAGCCGTCGTCCACCTGCTGCCGCCGCCCAAAGGCGACCCCGAAGCTCCGCTCCAGGCCCTCATCTTCGATAGCTGGTTCGACCCCTACCGCGGCGTCATCGTGCTCGCCCGCATCGTCAACGGCACGTTGCGCAAGGGCATGAAGATCAAGGTCATGTCCAACGGCAAGGTCTTCGACATCGAGAGCATGGGCGTCATGACACCCAAGCCTCTCGAACTCACCCAGCTTTCTGCCGGCGAAGTTGGCTTCTTCGTCGCCACCATCAAAAACGTAGCCGACACCCGCGTGGGCGACACCATCACCGATGCCGAGCGCCCATGCGCCTCGCCACTCCCCGGCTTTGAAGACATCAAGAGCATGGTCTTTGCCGGCCTCTACACCGTCGATTCGCACGAGCACGCCCTCCTGCGCGACGCACTCGAAAAGCTCCGCCTCAACGACAGCTCCTTCACCTTCGAGCCCGAGTCCTCCGTCGCCCTCGGCTTCGGCTTCCGCTGCGGCTTCCTCGGCCTGCTCCATCTCGAAATCATTCAGGAACGCCTCGAGCGCGAGTACTCGCTCGACCTCATCACCACCGCCCCCGGCGTGCGCTACAAGATCACCCTCACCGACGGCTCCGTCGTCGAGGTCGATAATCCCTCGCGCTGGCCCGACCCTTCCGAGATCGAGCAGATCGAAGAGCCCGTCATCACCGCCAAGATCCTCACCAACGAAGAGTACGTCGGCGGCATCCTCAAGCTTGTCGAAGAAAAACGCGGCCGCCAGCAGAACTTCGAGTACGTCTCCGAGACGCGCGTCATGCTCACCTACGAGCTGCCGCTCAACGAAATCGTCCTCGACTTCTACGACCGCCTCAAGTCCGTCTCGCGCGGTTACGCCTCGCTCGACTACCATCTCGCCGGCGCCTGGATCTCGCCCATGGTCAAGATGGACATCCTCATCGGCGGCGATCCCGTCGATGCCCTCTCCGTCATCGTCCACCGCGACTCCGCCTACGAGCGAGGCAAAGCCCTCGTCTCCAAGATGCGCGAACTGATCCCGCGCCAGATGTTCGAGGTCGCCATCCAGGCCGCCATCGGCTCCAAGGTCATCGCCCGCGAGACCGTCTCGGCCCTCCGCAAAAACGTCATCGCCAAATGCTACGGCGGCGACATCAGCCGCAAACGCAAGTTGCTCGAAAAGCAAAAAGAGGGCAAGAAGCGCATGAAGCGCATCGGCAAAGTAGACATCCCGCAGGAAGCCTTCCTCGCTGTCCTCAAGGTCGGCGAAGAATAGCCAATCGTGACCACGGTCATCCCGAGCGCCAATGCTGACCGCCCAAGATAGATTTTGAACGCAACCAAATGTATTGTCATTCTGAGCGAAGCGAAGAATCCCCGCATTTCGCTCGCAGCCGCACAACATAGCGCGTCCCGAAACACCTCAGCGGCGCACCAGCATGTAACATGCCTGTAACGTCGTCCTGTGGAAACGGCTGAAATTGCGCCACTTGTCCCGGATGCAGCAGAACCGGCGACCCTGCTGAAATGATCTCCGCATAACCGCAGCGTTTGCAGAGATTTGCAAGGTCGTATCCAATCTCAGGCCCCGCCCTTACCCAGTACAACCGCACGCATCCGCGAAAAACCACCCACCGCGATCCACAGTTTTTTCCACAGGAAGGCGCTCTGAGACAGCAAAAAGGGGAGACCCTCGCGGATCTCCCCTCACTGCCGGAAAACCTACTTCCTGGTTGTCGTGGAGTGCGCCGCAGGATGTGCAGCGGTGTGCGCTGCCGGAGCCGCCGGCGTTGCGGCCACCGCCGGGTTCGATGCGTTGTACGCATCCACCACGGCCTTGGTCACATCGATGTTTGGGCCAATCCACATAATGTTGCTGGCCTGGCTGCTCACATCCATCAGCATCGTGAAGCCGTTATCGGCGGCATACTTCTTCGCGGCCACCGAAACCTTCTGCGCCACCTTGCCGTAGGCCTGCTGCAGGTCGGCGTTGTACGCGGTCTGCGCGTCCTCGGCCTCGCGGTTCAGGTCCTTCTCTTTCGCGTCGATGGCCTTGACCTTGGTCGAGCGGTCCTCGTCGGTCATCGTCTTCGGCGCGGCCTGCAGCTCTTTCTTCAGCGTATCGACTTCCTTCGAGAGCGACTCGATCTCCGCCTTCTTCGGAGCGTACTTCGTCTGCACGCTCTTGACCGCCTGCTGGCCTTCGTTAGTGAGGAAGACGGCCTGTTCAAACTCGATCAGGGCAATCTTTGCGGGAATAGCTTGCGGCGCGGCCGCTGCTGCGGCTGCGGGTTGGGGCGCGGACGGTACCGCGGGAGCGGCTGTCTGCGCCATCATGGCTGCGGTCATCAATCCCGCGCCCAGGGCGGAGACAAGAACAAGGTGGCGATTCATGGTGTGGTGGTACTCCTTAAAAATTCGTACTGAACTTCAATCTGGCCCGGATGAGCTACCGCTTCGCGGGCGCCGTGCTGCGCTGCGGCGTGCTGTGCTGCGGCGTGCTGCGGTTGGCGGTGGGAGCAGACGGCGGCAGCGGAGCCACCTTCGACTCTGCGTTATACGCATCGACGACGGCCTGTGAGATGTCGGTTCCATTCACCGTCCACATCACGTCCAGCCCACCTTGCTGACCGGTATTGTTCAGCAGCATCGTGTAGCCGTTTTCCTGCACATACTTCATCACCGTCGGACCCAGCTTCTTGGCGACCTTCGCCAGCGCGTCCTGCACGTCGGCGTTGTAGGCGGCAGAGGCATCATCCGAGTCGCGCTGAAGCTGCTTCTCCTTGGTGTCGATGTCGCGCGCGCGCGATGCGCGGTCGTCGTCCGACATCGTGCTGGGAGCAGCCTGGAGCTGCTTCTTCAGCGTGTCGATCTCCTGAGCAAGCTGCTGGAGCGCGTCCTTCTTCGGCTCGTACTTCTTCTGCAGCTCCTGCAGCGCGCGCTGTCCTTCATTCGTCGCTGCGGCGACCTGTTCATATTCAATAATGGCGACCTTCGAGGGGCCCGCATACGGCGCGCTCGCCGTCGGTGCTGCGGCAGCCGCCGGTGCCTGCGGGCCAACCGTCTGGGCTGTTGCTGTGGCAATCATCAACCCCGCACCGATGGCGGAGGCAAGAACAAAGGTACGATTCATGTGCAGTGTGGTGCTCCTTCGGCGATCGTTCCAACATACTTCGGCCTCAGGCGCACAATCGCATGGCCTTCCGAGCCGTTCCCTGCATCCGCTCGATGAACAGATTCTCGATCAGAGAATCACATATACCTCTGTCCATCCCAATCCCTGTGTCAGCGGACAGGCTGCAAAAAACCAGAGGGCTGCCGGAACACATCAGATTATAGGACCGGCCTACAACACGGTCAAACCGCACTTTCACACCGCAATCTCCCAAAATCTGGAACCCGTGTATCCGCCGTTTTCAATTTTCTGGCGAAGCCGTCCTGCCACTTCCGTGTAAGTGACGCAGGACAAGGAAGAGGTGTTTGGCCCCAAAATTGCTCTCTCATTCGGCATCCCTGCCTTCTGGAGAGCATCTGGAATCGCGCAGTTGTAATTCCTCGGCTTGAGCGTAGCTTCACCCCCATGAGAAGGTGCGGCCGCCAGCCTTGAGGTTAGCTTCCCTTACCGGAAGCCTTTCAGGAGGCCAGTGATGGCCATTACAAGAGGAAGGCCGCTTCACTGGAAGCGGCCTTCCTTTATTGTTTAAAAACCTCTGAAAGTCTTCGCTTTGAAGGGGCGTGGCTTCAGCCACGCCATCACGTCCCTCAATGCAAGGGGCTTTAGAGGGTGCTGAAAAGTCAGTTTTGCTTAAGGGCACGGCTTCAGCCGTGCCGCTAACGCTGCAAAATCAACGCGGCTTTAGCCGCTGAGGTACGCTTTCTTCCCGGCGAGATACTTTTTCAGCACCCTCTTTAGCCCCTGAGGGAATCTTCGCGGACTTAATCAGACCTTCCCTAAGGAGGTCCAACGTCACCACCAAACACACGTCATCTCGACCGAAGGCGGCGTTTTTGCCGCCGCAGTGGAGAGATCCCCGTATTCCTCCATGCCGCCCTGCAGCGCGGGTGCTCCATCCCCGGCAGTCTCATCGCCAGGGATGAGAAAGAATACCCTTGGCCAGCCAACATTTCATCCTGATTCCGCACTTCCCTATAGCCCCAGGATGCCAACCTGCTCAACTCCTCCCTCCAAAGTCCCCTTGCCAATCCCACCCTTTGCGCGTACCCTAAATCTTGCCATGTGGACCGGCTGTGGGTGCCGATCCCTGTGCGGCCTCCATCAACAGGCTATGGCTGTAGATGTGGGGCGGCGCACAGGATTGCAGTGGACCTGATACATCGGGACTCTGTCGTAAGCAGGTGAGGGTGAAGGATACGCCGCTGTCTGGCGTTCCGGGCTGCGTAGCCGGGTTCCGGCGGGGCACAGCCACTAGCAGCAGAAGACGTCTGTTCGAGTAAAACTTGAGACCGTTTCCTCCGACGCTGAAATACCGGTTTGGTTCGCGCCCCGTAGTCTTTCCGGGTTGCGGCAGAACTGTACGCGTGGGAGCAAATCGCTAATTGCCTTCGGGCAAAGTAACAGGAAGTGGAAGCATGACTTCAGATCAGAATGTATCCGAGGTGCAGCCGCGCCAGGATTCGAACGTCTCGGCCGACCAGCAGGACGGCAACATCCAGTTTTCCGGACAGCCCGCCCCACACGGCATGGGCCAGTCCAAGAGCAGCCGCCGCCGCCGCCGCAAGCGCAAGAACAAGACCATCGATGCCCAGCAGCCAGGCCAGTCGCAGCAGGCGGCCGAGTCGTCCTCCGGCCAGCCCGTCCAGATACAGGCCGCCGCCCAGCCGCAGCAACAGGGCCAGCAGAACTCCGGCGGCAAACGCTGGAAGAAGAAGTTCCGCGACCGCGACCGCCAGCGTTCGGGCGAGGGCGGCGGCAACGGTGGCTTCCGCGGCCCCGACACGCACCAGCCCGGCAACATCGCCGGCGGCTACAAGCGCAACAAGGGCGGAGGCGGCAAGCAGCAGCGCGGCCCGCGCAGCTTTGTCGGCCCCATGGACCACAGCTACCGCGCCGTCAACGGCAACTTCGCCGACGCCCCTCCCTCCACCATGGACACGGGCAACTACCAGCCACGCTCGAACGGCTCCGGACGCACCTACGTCAGCGATTCCCAGCCCATCGACTACTCCCAGGGCAAGGCTATTCCCATTCCCGAAAACGCCCCCACCAAAATCTTCTTCTTCATCGAAGACCTCTTCTTCACCGCCAAGATTCAGGAGACAGCGCGCAAACTCGGTGTCAAGGTAGCCTTCATCAAGAACGAAAAGGACGCCATTGCCGAGCTGCTCGGTCACGAAGAGGAAGACCGTCCTGGCCTGATCGTCTTCGACCTCAACAACGTCAGCGCCAAGCCCCTCACCCTGATCCCCAAGCTCAAGGCCAAGCTCAAGCGCGGCACCTCTATCATCGGCTTCCTCCAGCACATTCAGGGAGATCTCAAGGCCAAGGCAGTCGAGGCAGGCTGCGACACCGTCATGCCCCGCGCCGCCTTCTCCCAGAACCTGCCCAACCTCCTCCGCCGCTATGGTTTCGAGGAAGAAGACGAGACCAACTACAACCAGTAACTGGGCACCGACTCACCGGAAGAACACCACGTCATCTCGACCGGAGGCGGCGCTTTTGCCGCCAAAGTGGAGAGATCCCCGCATTCCTTGACGGCTGGTGTCCTCGTCAAGCCCCCAATGGCCACAAAAATCACATACAATCAATAAAATAAAGGAGAAACTCCCCAAGCTGAATTGGCGGCCCAGTTTCTCTCCATCCATTAAAATGGAAGTAAGGGCACACTCGGCCACTTAATGTCCGGGTGCCCATCCGTCACGCTTTTGCGACCGTTTGGAATGGACAAAGCCCAACCATCTGGACAGGGTAGTCCGAACCTAAGTCCTTTGTTCGAAGGACTTTGAGTACTTAAGTAGGGGAGGGGGTACCTACCCCGGGGGCCAGTTCATCGCCCTGCCGCCCAGCAGGTGCAGGTGCAGATGATGCACCGTCTGCCCCCCATGGTCGCCCGTATTGATGACCACCCTGAACCCGTGATCCAGCTTTTGCGCGCGAGCAATCTCAGTCGCCACCGCCATCAGGTGCCCGACCAGCGGTTTGTGCTCCGGGTCCGCCATAGCCAGCGACGCAATATGCTGCTTCGGAATGATGAGCAGGTGCGTCGGGGCCTGCGGGTTGATGTCCGGGAAGGCAATCGAAAGCTCGTCTTCCCAGACGCGGTTGGCAGGAATCGTACCTTCGGCAATTTTGCAGAACAAACAATCGTGAGACATAGAAGTATTCGACCTTATCTGCATCAGCGTTTGAAGTACTTTGGATGTCCGCCCGGCACCCATGGATTGTACGCCGCCGCAAAAGCAGCCCGGCTGGCGACCGAAGGGTGGCTGAACGTCCAGAACTCAACGAACCTGTTCGGATTCGGATCGGTCAGCGAAGCTTCGCCGAGCAACTGAAAGGCCTGCTGCGCGGTCGTCTGCGGATCAGCCACAATCCCATGAATCGCCTCCTGTCCGTAGACATCGGCAGCGTGCTCGTGCGCTCGGCTGTAGCCGTTGACGATCGGCTCGCTGATGAACGAGAGCACCGAGAAGACCAGCATCAGCGCCACCAGCATCGCCCAGTCGTTCTGTGATTCCACGCGCCACCGTCCGCCATACCGCCGAATGAGCCACCCGATACCCCGGTAGCCCAGGTAGAACTCAATCAGCAACAGCAGGCCGATGAACTCGACGGTCGAGCGGATGTGACCCAGCACATAGTGCCCCATCTCGTGCCCGAAGATGAACAGGATCTCGTCCGGCGTGGCCTTCTGGACCGATGTGTCCCATACGACGACCCGCTTCGAGGGACCGAAGCCCGTCACGTAAGCGTTCAGCCCCGTCACCTTCTCGCTGGCCTTCATCAGAAACATCCGGTCAGGAGGAATGGAGATGCCGCCCCGCTGGACGACCTGCTCCAGCCGCTCGACCAGCGCAGGGTTCGTCTTCTCCAGCGGCTCGAATTTGTTGAACATCGGGTCAATGACCATTGGCGAGATGAATACGCCAAAGACCGCTGCCGCCATCGCCGGTATCCAGAACCAGAACCACCACCGCCGCGGCGACCTGCCGATGACCCAGAAGAGCAGCATCACAAACAGCCCGCCCAGCACAAACGTCAACCCGAAGCTCTTTGCCTGGTCCCCGAACCAGCTTCCCCAACCCTGAACCGACTGCCCGAACCGGACGGACTCGTGATGTCCGTACATGTCGAGCGGAAGCATCAGCAGGGTTGTGATGAACAAAAAGAGGAAGGTAAACAGAAAGCCCTGCACCCACCGGTTCCCGCTGGCTCCGACGGCCACGTCCTGCATCCACCGTGCAATGCCCAGCGCCAGCAGCAGGACCAGCATCACGATGCCCCACCCGCTCTCCGCAAAGTCCAGCACGACGCGGATGCGCGAGTACGCAATCGCCTGCTTCAGTTTCTCGGGCGGCAGCGAGTAGGCCGGCTTCTCGGGCGTCTGAGCCTGCGATGCCTGTTGAGCATTCGTCTGGGCCGGCGACTGGGCGCGGCTGACGGGCACAGCAAAGCTCGCCGCCAGCACAACAAGCAACAATACAAGAGACCGGAACCGCATCAAGCAACACTCCCGCAAGGAATCAACTGCCGTGCAACGATCATCCGGCCCGAAGCGTCCATCACGCAACCTCGAAGTCAGTCTTTGAAGAACCGTTTGAAGAAAGGTTGGAAGAAAGATTCGCCTCCCGCGCCTGAAGCCGGAAACTTCCGATACACTCCAACAGTCGAATCTTGTATACGAAGCGGTCCTTCATGCTAATCAATAGACGCGCCATTGCCTCCAGCCTCACCCTTGCCAGCCTTGTGTTTCTGATGGAGGCCGCGCCGGTTCAGTCCGTTGCTGCCCCACCCAAGCCCGCAGCATCGTCGAGCACCGTACTCATCGACACCATGGAAGCGGAGCTACACCGCGCCATGACGTCGCTCGGCAGCACGGCCCCGGGCGCAGCGCAGCCGCGGCCCTACTTCCTCAGCTACGATGTCTCCGACGCCGACAGCATCGGCATCGCGGCCGAGTTCGGCGCGATCACCAGCTCGAACGAGAGCCACCGCCGCTTCGCCGACGTACAGGTGCGCATCGGAACGCCCGCCGAAGACAACACGCACGGCACGCGCCGCAACAGCGCCCTGACCACCGTCCCGCTGCCGCTCACCGACGACCCGCAGGCGTTGGCAAGCAGCCTGTGGTTTGCCACCAATCGCGGCTATGGCCGCGCGCTCGACAGCTACCTGCAAGTCAAAACGGACCAGCAGGTCCGCGCCAAAGAGGAAGACACCTCGCCCGACTTCTCCACCGAGAAGCCGGTGACAGGTCTGCTGCCGCCGGCCGCGCCGCTCGACGTGGATCGCCCCGCCTGGGAAGCGCGCCTGCGTGAGATCTCCGGCATTTTCAAGCACTACCCGGATGTCTTCTTCAACACGGTCGCCTTCCAGGCCAGCTCCGAGACCGACTACTACGTCTCGTCTGAAGGCTCGAAGGTGTCCACGCCCAGTCGCGTGGCGCGGCTCATCGTTGTGGCCCGCACCCGCGCCGCCGATGGCATGGACCTGTTCCGCGACGAGACCTTCGAGGCTGCCGACGCCGCACACCTGCCTGACCAGAAGGCGCTCATCGAGAAGACTGAGGCGCTGGCCAAAAGTCTCGCCGCCCTGCGCGCCGCCCCGGTCACGGAGCCCTTCAACGGCCCGGCCATCCTCAGCGGGCGCGCCGCCGCCGTCTTCTTCCACGAGGTGCTCGGCCACCGGCTCGAAGGCCAGCGCCAGCGCGGCGACGAGGAAGGCCAGACCTTCACCAAGATGGTCGGCAAACAGATCCTGCCCACCTTCATCAGCGTTGCCGACGACCCCACGCTCGCCACCTTCGACGGCACCTCGCTCAGCGGCCACTACGACTACGACGACGAAGGTCGTCCCGCCGAGCGTGTCGAACTCATCAAGGACGGCGTGCTCGACAACTTCCTGATGTCGCGCCTGCCCATCGCCAGCTTTTCCCAGAGCAACGGCCACGGCCGCGCCGAGACCGGACACATGCCCACCGGTCGCCAGGGCAACCTGATCGTCACCTCGTCCAAGACGGTCTCAGACGCGGATCTGCGCGACATGCTCAAAGCCGAAGCGAAGAAGCAGGGCAAGGCCTACGGACTCTACTTCGAGGACATCTCCTCGGGCTTCGCCGTCACCACGCGCAGCTCGCCGCAGGCCTTCCAGGTGATTCCGCTGGTGGTCTATCGCGTGTATGTCGATGGCCGCCCGGACGAGCTGGTGCGCGGCGTCAGCATTGTCGGCACACCGCAGGCCGCGCTGCTTCGCATCATGGCGACCAGCGATCACGAGGAAGTCTTCAACGGCATCTGCGGCGCGGAGTCGGGCAGCATCCCCGTCAGCGCCGTCGCCCCGGCCATGCTCGTCAGCGAGATCGAAACGCAAAAACAGGCACAAGGAACTGCGCGTCCGCCCATCCTGCCTCCGCCTCCAGTCAACGACGCAGCCGCAACCGGAAAGGGTGGCCAATGACCTGTCTGATTCGTCTCCTGAAGTCCCTCGCATCGCTGGCCCGTCCGAGATCGCTTTCCGCATCGGCGCTGATGGCCACGCTCGCGGTTGTGCCCGTGGCCTTCGCCCAGAAGCCGCCAAACACTGACCCGCTGATGAAGGCCATGCAGGCCGAGCTTCAGCGCGAAAAAGCCGCGCTGGTGCTGCCGGGCATGCAGGCGCCCTACTTCATCGAATACAGGATGGACGACTTCACCACGTACGAGGCCGTCGCCAACTATGGCGCGCTCGCCCGCGAAGAGGCAGGCCACCAGCGCATTCTGCACGTCACCGTGCGCGTGGGCGATTATGCGCACGACAGCAGCGGCCGCGGCGACGGATCGCTTGCGCTCGGCCCGGCGGACAACGATCCCACCGCGCTTCGCTATGCGCTGTGGATTGCCACCGACACTGCCTACAAGAACGCACTGCGCGCCTACGCCGCCAAAGAGGCCGCGCTCAAGCAATATCAATCCACCCGCCCCGAGCACGACTTCGCCGAAGAAAAGCCCGTCGTCCACATCGCGCCGCTCGTCGCGCTGGATCTCGACCGCAACGACTGGAAGCGGCGCATCATCACCGCCAGCGGGCTCTATGCGACCGAACCCAGCGTGCGTAGCTTCGCAACCGACGTGCAGTATTCCACATCGAGCATTCGCGCCGTCGCCGTCAATCGCTACCTCGTCAACACCGAAGGCACCGTGCTGCGCCAGGGCTACACCGGCTACAGCGGGGCCATCAGCGTAGGCGGACAGGCTCCCGACGGAATGCGCGTGAGCCGCGACAACGAGACGGTCGGCGTCGATGCGAAGGACCTCGAAAGCTGGCCCGCGTTTCGCACCCGCGTCATCGACGACCTGAAGAGTCTGGAGGAGCTGCGCAAAGCGCCGCTCGTCTCAGCCGATGACTATCACGGCCCCGTCCTGTTCAGCGGAGATGCCGCGACCGGCCTCTTCAGCCATCTGTTCATGCCCAACGTTCTGGCCACCCGGCCCGCCATGGGAACCTCCGCCAGGACCAACGGAGAATATGCCGCCAGCTACAAATCGCGTGTGCTGCCTGACTTTTTGAGCGTGACCGACGATCCGCTGGAGGCGAAGTTCGCAGGCCGCTCGCTGCTGGGCGCATACACCATCGACGACCAGGGCGTTCCGGCGCAGTCCGTCAACGTCGTGGTCAACGGGGTGCTCGAAAACTTTCTCACCGGACGCGAGCCTATCCGCGACTTTCCCATCTCAAACGGCCACGGACGCGCGGCTCTTGCGCAGGCCGCACACGCCAGCAGCAGTGTGATGATCGTGAAGTCCAGCCAGCCGCTTACAAAGGACGCGCTCAACAAGCGCCTGCTCTCGATGGCCAAAGACCAGGGGCACGATGTCTATTATGTCGAGACGCTCGGCGGCCCGTTCGTTCCGCGTCTGCTCTATCTGGTGCATCAGGATGGCACGCGCCAGCTTGTACGCGGCGCGGCCTTCGACGAGCTGGACACGCGCAGCCTGCGCTCCGACATCGTCGCGGCGGGCAGCGACCCCTATGTGGACCAGACGCTTGGGCCCATTCCCACCACCACCATCGCGCCCAGCCTGCTGTTCGACGACGTCGGCATCAAGCGCGCTACGGTGGAGCAGGAGAAGCTGCCCTACTATCCTCCGCCTGCCATCCAGTAATTTCGCGCATCACTTTCCGATGCAGAAGGTGCTGAAGATCAGGTTCAGGATGTCGTCGGTGGTCGTCTGGCCGGTCAGCAAGTCGAGCGCGCGCAGCGACTCGTAAAGGTCGAGCAGAACCATTTCATGCGGCGTGTCTGCCTCAACAGCCTGCCTCGCCTGTGCGAGCGACTGAAGCGCGGCTGAAACCGCCTGCTGCTGCCGCAGATTGGTGATGAGCGTGCTCTCCGCAGCCGGAGCCGTTGCCGTCATCAACGAGAGCATCGCCGCGCGCAGCTCAGCGATGCCCTCACCGGTGAGCGCCGAGGTCTCAACCACGGGACACATCGCGCGCGCATGGCCAGCCAGCGGTGAGCTCGCAGAAAGGTCGTGCTTGTTGACGGCCACCAGCATAGGACGCTCGGCGTGCGCGTCAAGCGTCGCTTCATCTTCGCCGTGGAGTGGCTGCGTCGCATCGAGCACCAGTAGCACGATGTCCGCCTCGGCCATCGCCTCGCGCGACTTGGCGATGCCGATGGATTCAGCTTCATCGGTGGCATGGCGCAGCCCAGCCGTGTCGATCAGCTCGACCGGAATGCCGTCCAGCGAGACACGTTCCGTCACCAGATCGCGCGTGGTGCCTGGAGTTGCTGTGACAATCGCGCGGTCGCGCTCCACCAGCCGATTGAACAGCGACGATTTGCCCGCGTTAGGCCGCCCAACGATAGCCAGCGAAAGGCCGTCGCGCACAATGCGACCGTAGCCGAAGGTGCTCTCAAGCACACGCAGCGGCGCTTCCAGCAACTCAATCCGCGCAATGATTTCCTTGGCAGGCGTTACGTCGATGTCGTCTTCGGCGAAGTCGATTCCGGCTTCGAGTACGGCCACAAGCGCAATCAGATTTTCTTTGACGGGGGCAATCGTCCGCGCAAGCGAGCCGCCGAGCTGCCGCGCGGCCACGCGAGCCTGGTGCAGCGTTGAAGAGTCGATGAGGTCGCGCACTGCCTCTGCTTGTGTCAGATCAAGCCTGCCGGAAAGAAACGCCCGCTGCGTAAACTCTCCCGGCTCTGCCAGCCTCGCGCCTCGCGCAACGGCCTCGCGTAGCAGATAGTCCAGCAACACGGGCGAACCATGCGCTGCGATCTCCACGATGTCCTCGGAGGTGTACGAGTGCGGTGCCTCAAACCACGTGACGACAGCCTCGTCGAGCACATCGCCGCTGGCCGTGTCCAAAACCTCAGCAAAGCGCGCCTGCGCAGGAGCAAGCGGATGCCGCAGCCGCAGCATCGGCTCGGCAATCGCGCGCGCCCCAGGCCCGGAGAGCCGCACAATGCCGATGCCGCCCCGGCCCGGCGGCGTCGAGATGGCCACGATCGTGTCTTCGATTGTCATTGGTCTCTGCACGTCGGAACGGCCGTGGCTTCCATTCAGGTGCGGACTACGCACCCAGCTTTACCGCCCGGAAACCATCTTAAGCCAGCACACTTCTTTCAGCATCTATGACTACTGAGTCGGAGGCGGCGGCGCGGAGGCATGCGTCATGCTGCCTCTGAGGCCAGCGAGAATCTGGGTCATAAAATCGTTGGCCGCGCCCGGGTTGTTGGGCAGGAAGATGGTGTTCGAGCCGCCGCGTGTGCCTACGTCGCGCAGCGTGTCGAAGTACTGGGTCAGCAGCACGAGCGCCATCACGTCCTCGGCGGTGGAGCCTGGGACAGACTCGCGGAAGTTCTCAATCGAGCCGCGCAGCCCATCGATGATGGCCTGACGCTCAGCGGCGATGCCCTGCCCTTGCAGCGCCTTGGACTGCGCTTCAGCCTCGGCCTGCTTGACCTTTAGAATTTTGTCCGCCTCGCCGCGCGCCTGGGCGGCCACCTGCGCACGCTGCGCCGCGTTGATGTCGTTCATCGCGGTCTTGACCTTCACGTCAGGAATGATGTCGGTGACAAGCGCCGTCAGGATGTTGTAGCCGAAGCCGGACATGATGCTGTCGAGTTCGGTCTTGACCGCGACCGAGATGCCCGACTGCTGCTCGAACGTCTCGTCGAGCGAGAGCTTGGGCACGTGGCCGAGGATGGAA
Source organism: Edaphobacter sp. (assembly GCF_035763405.1). Classification (NCBI taxonomy): domain Bacteria; kingdom Pseudomonadati; phylum Acidobacteriota; class Terriglobia; order Terriglobales; family Acidobacteriaceae; genus Edaphobacter; species Edaphobacter sp. The sequence continues at coordinate 2,588 of NZ_DASUBE010000051.1, read as the reverse complement.
TTAAAGACGAACGACTCAATCTGCTTCTGCGGAACGCTCAGCTTGTAGAAGGCATCGTAGATCTTGTCATCGAGCACCTGATATTGCACCGAGACTGGAATCTGGACAAAGACGTTGTCGTGGGTCTTGGTCTCGACCTGAAACTGCGCCTGCTTGACCTGGAGGTCCACGAAGAAGACCCGCTCGGCATAAGGGATGAGAACGTGGAGGCCAGGACGGACGATGCGGTTGAACTTGCCCCATCGCTCGACGACTCCCGCCGTGTAGGTGCGGACGGTAAAGAGGGTCTTGAGAATGGTAACGAGTGCAGCAACCAGGAAGCAGAAGAGAACAACCAGCAGCACAGCATTCATCGGATCCATAAAGTGGATGACCTCGCAGCGAGCATACATGAGTTTCCGCGTCGATGCGAAAAATGCGCAAAGGCCAGCGCCTCACGGAGTTAGGATTTGGTATGGCTACTTATTTTTCCGCCGCCGCGCTGAAGTTTCTGCGCGGGCTCAAGCGCAACAACGATCGCGAGTGGTTCCAGGCGCGCAAGGAAACCTACGAACGCGAATTGAAAGCGCCCATGCAGATGCTGGTCACTGAGATCAACGAGGCGATGCTGAAGTTCGCGCCCGAGAACGTGCAGCCGCCGCAGAAGGCGATGATGCGCATCTACCGCGACATTCGCTTCAGCAAAGACAAGCGTCCCTACAAGACGAACGTGGCCGCATGGTGGGCGCGCGCGGGTTTGGAGAAGACCTCCGGCGGCGGCTACTACTTCCACATCAGCCCCGACGAGGTCGTCGTCGCCGCGGGAGTTTATATGCCCGAGCGCGAGCAGTTGCTCGCCATCCGCCGCCACCTGGTCACGCACCACGCCGAGATGCGCAAAATACTCGCCGGAAAAAAACTGCGCTCGCTCATGCAGGAGTTCGACGGCCGTAAGCTCACACGCCCTCCGAAGGGATTCGCTCCCGACGACCCTGCGATGGATCTGCTCGTCTGCCGCCAATGGGGCGTCGCCGCGCACCTTCCGGCGGAGACCGCGCTCGAGCCGACCCTCATCAAGGAGATCGTCGAACGCTTCAAAGCAGCCGCGCCGATGGTCGCTCTGCTCAACACGCCGCTTGCGCCCAGGCCGAAGCGGCCGCTGTTTTAGAACACGCGGCCTACAATAGAAACCATGCCCGTCTATGTCTACGTCATCCTCGCTGTGGGATGGCTGCTCTGGTTTGTTCCGTTCTTCCGCAAGTGGAACATGAGCGAAACCCGGACGCGTGACCGCCGCTCGCGCTGGGGGTTGCTGCTGCAGGTGGTGGCCTATGTGCTGCTCTGGCAGGGACGCTTCTGGCTCATGCATCCGACGCTGTGGCGCGTCACGCTTTCAGCAGTCCTGATGGCGCTGGCGGCACTGCTCTCATGGACGGCCACCAAAGCTCTCGGCAAACAACTGCGCTTCGTCGCGGCTGTCGGCGACGACCATGAGCTGATCCGCACCGGCCCCTACGCGGTCATTCGCCACCCCATCTATGCGTCGATGCTCGCTGTCTTTCTCGGCACGGGAGTTGTCTTGACGCCCACCGTACTTCTGCTTCTGGCGACTGTGCTCTTTTTGATTGGCACAGAAATTCGCGTGCGCACCGAAGACCATCTCCTCGCCTCGCACTTCGGCGGCCAGTTCGATGCCTACCGGCAGAGCGTGCCTGCCTACATTCCGCTCATTCGCTAAGAGAGCTGCTCCTCAGCGAATCGCAGCCATCGCCGCGCGGAAGAGCGTCTCGAAGTCATCGGCAGCCTCCGGGCTGCGCGCAATGGCGGTCTCGATGGCCTTCTGCGCCACTGGCCGTGGATAGCCAAGATTGACCAGCGCCGAAAGCGCATCGTCGCCCGCGGGGCTGTGGTGCGCGCCCGCCGTTGCCGGAGCAGCCGCGCCGAAGTCGTCCAGCTTGTCCTTCAGCTCCAGCACAACGCGCTCGGCGGTCTTTTTTCCGATGCCCGGAATGCGGGTCAGCGTGCCGTGGTCGCCCGAGCGGATGGCGGCGACCAGCCGGTCCGCGCTGATGCCGCTCAGCACTGTGATGGCCAGCTTCGGTCCGATGCCCGAGATCGTCAGCAGCTTCTCAAACAGCCGCTTCTCCTGCGCCTCCGCAAAGCCGAACAACGCAAGCTGATCTTCGCGCACGTGCGTATGGATATGCAGTGAAGCTTCGGCGCCTTCGGCGGGCAGCGCAGAAAACGTAGCCACGCTGATCGTGACATCGTAGCCGACGCCGCCGCATTCGACGATGGCTTGATTGGGTGTCTTCGAGAAGAGGCGTCCGCGCAGGTGGGCAATCATGCTGGCATGATTGTAGCCGGGACAGGCTCAATTTCCTGAGGACACTGCCTTCACGCAGCCGCGAAGCTACCTGGAGAAATTACCAGGAATAGTGAACGGTGTAGGTCAGCGTCGCGTCTCCTTTTGCAGGAACCGTGATGGGAAAGTCGGCAGTGGAACTGTCTTGCCTGACGAAGTCTGCGGACTTAGCCGTGATCTCCCAGTTCTGGCCGCGGTTCATGTGCTCAATGTCGTGGATGACGATCGGATGCGACTTCTGATT